>NZ_JAAHHE010000609.1:0-2837 GCF_010692525.1 Moorena sp. SIO3B2 | reverse complement strand
CAGCCCGAACATCAGCCCGACCATCAGCCCGACCATCAGCCCTTCCTTCAGCCCGACCATCAGCCCGACCATCAGCCCGACCATCAGCCCGACCATCAGCCCGACCATCAGCCCTTCCATCAGCCCTTCCATCACCCGGTTAATTAAGATTTTTTTCCAATTAATATCAAGTATTTCAACTGTTTTGATTTCTTCCGTTAACTCTTTATCCAGCCCTCCCTTCAGCCCTTCTATCAGCCCTTCTATCAGCCCTCCCATCAGCCCGACCATCGGCCCGACCATCAGCCCTCCCTTCAGCCCTCCCTTCAGCCCTTCCATCAGCCCTTCCATCAGCCCTCCCTTCAGCCCGAACATCAGCCCTCCCATCAGCCCGAGCATCAGCCCTCCCATCAGCCCTCCCATCAGCCCGAACATCAGCCTATAAATTCGTTTTTGCTTTCTATTTCTTAGCCAATATGGCTGCATTTTTTCAATTAAAAATACTGTTTGCGACTCCTCAACCATTCTCTGCGCCATCCAAATTAACCAACGCTTTACTTGCGCATTATTGTATCGTTGATTAGTCTTACGACGCCTAAACATTTTATCAATATATGCATAAAAAAGCTGCTTACGCCGTTCTTCCACTACGTCAATTCTGTGCAAATCCTCAACTGCTACTCCCTGATAAGCTAGGGTCATAATATTGAGCATTAAGAGCGACTGAGCTAATTCTTTTAATACTTTATCCTTTGCAATTAATGTCCTCAAACCTGTTAACTCAGTCCCAACACTATCCAAGTAATAGCAAACTTGTTCTAAAGTCAGCAATCTTATACAAACTGAACTCTGAAAATTCAGACGGTTGGATAGGGCTTGATAGTCTTTAATCCGACTACACACTACCAACTCGGCACCATAATCTTTCTTGAATTGGTTCAACGCTAGGATACAGTCGTCTCGATAGTTTGCCTTTACTTCATCCAAACCATCAAGTAATAGTAGTAGTCGCTGTTTCTTTACTAAAGTTTCTCGAATTTCCTTGGGAACATCATATTTATTACCCAATTCTTCTACTAACCAATCGGCGAATGTTAGTACTGGCCGTTTCTTTGCTAAAGTTTCTCGAATTTCCTTGGGAACGTAAGATTTATTACCCAATTCTTCTAATAACCAATCGCTTCTCCTGTCCCGTTTATTTGTCCAAGAGGAGAGGTTAAATACTACAGGAATTAGCTGATTAGGGTCTTGTTCAGCACGAGCAATTAAATCCCGGGCGAGTTCCAGTAATGTTGTGGTTTTTCCTGACCCTGGTTCCCCTAAAATTAGTAAGGTTGCTCCTGTACCAATTTCGTCAAAAATATCAATTACTTTAGTCCCTTCGCGGAGGGGTAGAGGTGAGTCCTCATCGATTTCGGGAATTTCGCTCAAAGGATGAGGAATGGCATCGGGTCTCTCTTCTAATCCCAATTCAATAAGTACCTGGTGATAGAGGGATTTTTCCAGAACGCCTTTGATCCAATAGTTCTTGACTTTAGCGAGTAATGCCTTACGGTTATGCTCTTCTTGCTGAGGAGTGAAACTTTCGCTAGCACCACCAAAGAAAAAATTAAAGGTATTACCAATCCACTGGAACTGGAAAATACCCTTTGCAGTTCCAGCAGCTTGTTGTCCAACGCCACTTGACCCTGAATTTCTCTGTTGAACACTTGGCTCAGGCTGGGAGTGTTGTGAATTGGGGTCATGAGATGGTGGTTCACTCATCAGTCATGAAAACTAAAGACTACCAAGTAAAGAACCAGCTGCGGCTGCACCTAACCAATCAACAACTTTCCCTAGGATAGGCTTAACTTTTTTAAATAGATTTGCGCCAGCTTCCGTGTCATTGCTGGCTTCTTTTAGTTCTTCTGCTACGCCTTCTAGATTAATTTTTACACGTTCTTTGTTAGGTTTTTCTTTCTCAACAGCTTTTCTGGCAGCACTCAAATATGTAGCTACTTCTTCTTTAATTTCTGCTGGAATTTCAGCCGAACTAACCATCTGATCTAGCTGTGCTAACATTTGCAGCATGTCTTGTTGGGTAACCTGTTCCCCTACTGACCCAGGTTCTTGAATGGAGGTAATTTGCTGGTTTTGGCTACTACCATCAGTAGCCGCCTGCTGTCCAACCCCCATTGAACCTGTATTGAATTGAGAAATACCACCAGGATTATTTGTCATAATACCTATCTGTTAAACTTGTGTGTTTGTCTAAGAGCTACGAGGAACAGCTGCATCTTATCTTAACAGAGCTTTAGAGGCAAATCACTGGTAAAATTTATTTCATGAAAGAATATTCTTCACTACTTTTTCCCATCGCTTACTGGACGTGCCAATCTTGTTGATAGTTTCAGCTGTTATAGCACCCCCCATGACCAATATCTGCTAGAGGAGGAGGATGCGTTCGCGTAGCGTGCCCCAAAAGCCAATCCCATAACTCCAGCAACTGTAATCACTGCTTCACTTCAGGTGCTGGAGGAGCAAATCCGGATTACTTAACAAAAATTTACATATCATGGTTTTCCCCATAAGTTGATTTAGGGTGAGCAGTGCAGCAGTATTAAACTAAAAACTGCTATAGAATCGAATCGGCGGGAGGATGTCAAAAAAGGATAACCAAGATATGAAAGCCATCGGATATAATCAGGCTGGACCAATCACTGCACCAGATGCGCTGATCGAATTTGAAACGGAAACACCGGAATTAGGGTCACAGGACCTGTTGGTGGAGGTTCGGGGAATTTCGGTCAATCCTGTGGACGTGAAAGTGCGCGCCAAGATGGCACCAGAAAAGGGCACAAAGGTCATTGGGTATGATG
>NZ_JAAHHE010000608.1:0-2837 GCF_010692525.1 Moorena sp. SIO3B2 | reverse complement strand
GAATTGATTTGAGGATTTAGGTAAATAACCTATAATAACCGAATTTGGTATAGTGTGTCTTAAACTTTACTCCGAGTGCTATATAAGTTGAGACGGAACGGTTCCTGAAAATTGAAAACTATACATTCATCAGATCAGTCTCTGTAGCATATAATTTGTCGATCATGCTCTGAGACAAAACCCCTGGAGGAACATCAAAGACAATCTGTCCCCGTTGCAATCCCACCAAGCGATCGCAATGACTGCAGGCGAATTCGAGAGAATGGAGACTAGTTACTAATGTCTTTCCCCCAGTTTCAGTTATCTCCTTGAGCAAATCCATAATTTCCCGACTCATTTGCCAGTCCAGGTTAGAAATCGGTTCATCAGCAAGAATCACCTCAGGATTTTGCACCAGCACTCTAGCTAAGGCAACCCGTTGTTGCTGTCCTCCAGACAGTTCCTCGGTCGGTGCATAGAGCTTTTCGGGAATTCCTACCTGAGCTAAAGCCTTGAGAGCAGTGTCTACATCTTGGGGAAACAATAAAGAAACAAGGGCTTTCATCAATGACCAGCGTCCTAAATGACCCGCATTAACGTTATGAATCACCCGAAGGTTATTGACTAGATTGAACTGTTGGTAAACGGTGCCAAGGCGACGCTGCACCTGACGCAATTGGCGCGGGGAGATTCTAGCTAGATTACGACCTAAGACCCAGACTTCTCCTTGGCTGGGGAGTAAGATGCCATTGAGCAGGCGCATCAAGGTACTTTTACCTGCACCGCTCGCCCCCACTAGGGCAACTCGTTCCCCAGGATAAATCTTGAGGTTAAGGTTAGTCAATGCCCGAAACTGGCCAAATTGCTGGGATACCTGTTTGAGTTCAAAGATAGGAATTTTAGTCATTGGTGATTAGTGATAAGCTTTTCAGGATTTGGCGTTGCTTAATATTGGAATGATTTGAATAGTTTTGTGGAATGGGCATCTTGCCTGTTCCTGGCGGTGCGACCGGTGGCGAATTTAATTCGACGACTGTAAGCGCACCAGATCTTTTCGGTCTGGGAGGATGCCCACCCTACTCCTATTCAGCGCGAAGATTTAACAACTTCATTCCTTGACTTACGCAACGTCACCTAAATTGCTCAAAGGGAACAGCGGATCTGCGGATAAAGAAACGGGGAATAACCAATTTAAATGCACATCAGCTTATTTACTTAATCTTGCCAATTTTCCGTCCAATTGCCTCAATGTCGGAATAGTTGTCATTTTTTGTAGAAATAAATTTAGTAGCTCCAAATAAGTCAAGAATTTGTTTTTGCTCGGGAACATTAGGATCTAGCTTTAACAAGGCGGCTTGAACCCGCTCAACAAAATCATCGCCGTAGCGTTCTTTGACTTTAGGATTAATCACCCAGTGATAATCATAGTAAGCTGGAGTTCGCCAAATCAATTCTACTTTTTTTAAGTCCACATTTCCAGCTGCAACGCGACTCTTCCAGACCTGTTCGTTTAAGGCTCCTACCTTGTAGCTCCCTGCCTCAACCAATTGAATTGTGGCATCGTGGGATTTGGAAAACCCAACTTCACCTTGAAAATCGTCTAAGGTTACCCCTGCTTGTTCTAGAAAATACTGGGGCATCAAGCGTCCAGAGGTAGATGACTCACTCCCAAAGGTTAAGGTATGACCTTTCAAAACTTTTAAATCTTTAATGTCCTTAATGGGTTTAATCCCACTGCTTTTATTAGCGATAAAAACGGTGTGAAATTCAGCATCAATATCCCGTTGAGCGATCGCTTCAGCCTCTTCTACCTGTAACCGTGCTTGAACCCCAGTCAGTCCACCAAACCAGACCAGATCCAAGTCCCCCACCCGAAAAGCTGTTACCGCTGCTGCATAGTCAATCACAGGCTTGTATTCTACCGGAACTTTTAACTCTGCTTCTAGGTAAGCTGCAAGCTTGCCGTAGAGTCGCTGTAACTTTTCAGGATCTTGATCGGGGATTGCTCCAGTGGTAAAAGATTGAACCTGAGCCCCATTTCCAGACGAGGATGTAGAATCGGAGCTAGGGGAACAGGCAGTAACCGGTAGTAATAGGACTAAAATAAAACCTAGTAAGATTTTTTTGTTCATTGTTTTTTTTCTTGATCATCAAACTGTGAAGATTATACTTTGGATAAGGTTAAACTTTGATTTTTTTTATCCCAGATTCCGCCGATTAAGTTGTAGTATTAAAGTAATACGCTAATCCTGTGTAGCTTGGCGATTTTTTTTACCTATAAATATTGAATTGGGTGCATCTCATTGTCTTGATGCAAAGCGCGAGTGGGGGAAACCCCCAAGACCGCGCTGCATCGCTTTTGCTGTTTGGCCCGGTGGTGCGTTACGGGGCGGATGCTGCTGGCGAAATATAAGTTAACATCCAAAACACTTATTCTGCCGTTGATTACGTTACAAAACTATAAAATATTTTTCGACCATTAAACGGAATATCAAGGCTTTCAGCGTGTTAAAAAATGTTTCGCCAACAGCATCCGGGGCGGGCTGTCCCAACGCTGTCTACGAGGCGGAAAATGAGGGCAAGCCCCCTAACGCACCCTACGCAACATTTAGGTGCGACGCGAATTTAATAATTAGATGCGGAAAGCGCACCTTTTCAAATATGAGATGGACCCTATTGAATTTGGCGCTATCGGTGTTTGATAAGCCACAGATAAAGCCTGATTATTACCTATGACACTGTCAAGTCTGGCATGTGGGTTTTATTGAACCAAAATTTAGATAAACTGAAGACAGCTTTTTCAATTTTTTCAACGGGTCTCATGCAGGCAGCTCCTCAACCGATCACCACAGATTTAG
>NZ_JAAHHE010000607.1:0-2848 GCF_010692525.1 Moorena sp. SIO3B2 | reverse complement strand
ATTTGCATTTGTGAATGATTTTCCTAGTTTTAAGATTCCTGAAAATCTCAGCATTGCTAGCCAACTGGCTTATTGCTGGAGAAAGTGGCAACCAGGTAAAGTTTTATTGGTTTTCGATAATGTCACTGATATCAAGCAAATCAAAGACTACTTACCGCCCATGGGTTCTCGATTCAGGGTATTAATCACTACACGTAGCTCACAGTTACCCTATGCGTCAATTCCTCTAGGGGGATTACCAGAAACAGAGGCTCTAGAATTATTAGCAAACTTGTTAAGGCAAGAGTTTGATCAACAAGAGCTAGAGTTTGCCAAAACACTCTGTCAAAAAGTTCGCTTTGAACCTTTAGCTTTATACACTTTGGCAGGGCTGTTCTCAAAGCCAGGGAGTACATGATGCTAGAAGAAATTTTATTGCTCCTAGAGCAAAAGCAATCTCAAGAAGGTGACTGTAGTACAACAGATGTTGTGCTGGAACTCAATTGGGATTCTTTACAGTCTTCAGCTCAAACCATGGCTGGTCTCTTGAGTTTATTTGCTTTAGCTCCTATTTCCTGGTCATTAGTATCCCAGGCTGCTTCAGCTGCTAGCTTAAACTTTGATTTGGTAGTTAATCGTGATATCTTAGTTCAAAAGTATTTACTACAGAAGTTGGATGATAATACCTACCAACTTCAGGAACGGATTAGAGAATTTTTGAGTATCAAGGGGGAACAATTAGCTGATATTGAAATCCTCAAACAGGGCTTTTGTTCAGCTATCGTAGCAATAGCAAAGGATATTCCTCATACCCCAACTCAGTCAGACATTCTAGCAATTACTCCTGCTATCCCTCACCTGGTGGAAGTTGTCACTAAGCACAAGGATTACTTAAATGACGAAGATTTAATCTGGCCTTTTGTGGGCTTAGCCCGCTTTTACCAGGGTCAAGGAGCTTACCAGCAAGCATTGCCTTGGTATCAGCAATGCTTATCAACGGTTAGAGAGCGCTTGGGTGAAGAACACCTATATGTAGCAGAAAGCCTCAACAACCTGGCTTTACTGTACCAGAGCCAGGGGCGCTACCAAGAAGCGGAACCGATGTACCAGCAAGCCTTAGACCTGAGGCAAAGCCTGCTGGGTCAACAACACCCAGATGTGGCCACCAGCCTCAACAACCTGGCCGGACTGTACAAAAGCCAGGGGCGCTACCAAGAAGCCGAACCCCTCTTCCAGCAAGCCTTAGACCTGAGGAGACGCCTGCTGGGTGAAGAACACCCAGATGTGGCAAGAAGCCTCAACAACCTGGCCGGACTGTACAAAAGCCAGGGGCGCTACCAAGAAGCCGAACCCCTTTACCAGCAAGCCTTAGACCTGATGAAACGCCTGCTGGGTCAACACCACCCTAATGTGGCAACCAGCCTCAACAACCTGGCCGGACTGTACAAAAGCCAGGGGCGGTACCAAGAAGCGGAACCCCTTTACCTACAAGCCTTAGACCTGACGCAACGCCTCCTGGGTCAAGAGCACCCATATGTAGCAATCGTCCTCAACCACCTGGCCGGACTGTACTCAAGCCAGGGACGCTACCAAGAAGCGGAACCCCTGTACCAGCAAGCCTTAGACCTGAGGAAACGCCTGCTGGGTCAACACCACCCAGATGTAGCCACCAGCCTCAACAACCTGGCTTTAGTATACTGGAGCCAGGGACGCTACCAAGAAGCGGAACCCCTGTACCAGCAAGCCTTAGACCTGAGGAAACGTTTGCTGGGTCAACACCACCCAGATGTAGCCACCAGCCTCAACAACCTGGCAGTACTGTACGAGAGCCAGGGGCGGTACCAAGAAGCGGAACCCCTGTACCAGCAAGCCTTAGACCTGAGGAAACGCCTGCTGGGTCAACAACACCCAGATGTGGCAGAAAGCCTCAACAACCTGGCAGGACTTTACGAGAGTCAGGGGCGGTACCAAGAAGCGGAACCCCTGTACCAGCAAGCCTTAGAGCTGAGGAAACGCCTGCTGGATCAACAACACCCAGATGTGGCCACCAGCCTCAACAACCTGGCTTATCTGTACGAGCGCCAGGGATGCTACTGGGAAGCGGAACCCCTCTACCTGGAAGCCTTAGAGCTGAGGAAACGCCTCCTTGGTCAAGAACATCCAGATGTGACTACCACACTCAACAACCTGGCAGGACTGTACGAGAGCCAGGGGCGGTACCAAGAAGCGGAACCCCTGTACCAGCAAGCCTTAGAGCTGAGGAAACGCCTCCTTGGTCAACAACACCCAGATGTGGCCACTAGCCTCAACAACTTGGCTTATCTGTACGAGCGCCAGGGTCGATACGAACAGGCCGAACCCCTTTACCTGGAAGCCTTAGAACTGAGGAAACGCCTGCTGGGTCAACAACACCCAGATGTGGCCACCAGCCTCAACAACCTGGCAGTACTGTACGAGCGCCAGGGTCGATACGAACAGGCCGAACCCCTCTACCTCGAAGCCTTAGAGCTGAAGAAACGCCTGCTGGGTCAACAACACCCAGATGTGGCCACCAGCCTCAACAACCTGGCAGTACTGTACGAGCGTCAGGGGCGATACGAACAGGCCGAAACCCTCTACCTCGAAGCATTAGAGTTGAGGCAACGCTTGCTGGGTCAACAACACCCAAATGTAGCACAAAGCCTCAACAACCTGGCTTCTCTGTACTCAAGCCAGGGGCGCTACCAAGAAGCTAAACTCCTTTACCAACAGGCTCTACAGATTGCTGTCAAGCAGTTGGGAAAGGAACATCCTACAACCCGCACTATTTCCGGTAATTTGAAGAATCTATTGGGAAGATCCCAATTTGGCAAATCGGCTCAAACTAACG
>NZ_JAAHHE010000606.1:0-2869 GCF_010692525.1 Moorena sp. SIO3B2 | reverse complement strand
TAAAAACATCTCCTACTGCCCAATGAGCAACCTCTCACCCAAGGGGATCTACGCCGTATTCTTCGTGAAGAATTATCAGTGCGATCGCCGTAGGCGCGCAGCGCCACTTCGTGGGAGCGCAAGTGCGTACGCTCTTGTAGGGTGCTTCGCGGTGAAATGTAACGCACCATCTATATACAAATTGAAACCAAAATATCCTTAACCAATACAATGGTGCGTTACGGCTTAAACTATGGCAATATCATCTATTTTTATCAACCAAACCGCCTAACGCACCCTACAAAAACTACCTGGAATATTGCTAAGCATTCTTCTGCTAACTTAATTATGCAATCACCCAGCATTACTAACTCCTTAGACACTTTTCTCCAACAACCGAATATAGAAGCATCTCCTGCTTGGGAATTCATCCATGGACACCCGAAGCAAAAGCCTATGCCAACACTGTTTCATTCCCGCCTCCAACGCAACCTCGTAAACGCCATCAACAATCAAACCCAAGCATACGAAGCTATTCAAGAACTCCGGTGCATCATTCCTCCCTTATCCCCTGTACCAGATATTGTCGTTGTTAAAAGCGTCCGCCTCAGAGATCAAGATGGCCCCCTGCAAGGTTCACCAGACTGGTTAATTGAAATTCGCTCCCCTGACCAAAGCACATTAGACCTACAGAACAAAATTTTGCACTTTAGGTGCGCTTTCCGCATTAAGAATTAAATTCGCCACGGGTCGCACCTCTTGAGCAACGGGACTCAGCTGGCTTGGCTAATCGATATTCAGCGACAGCAAATCTGGGTTTGGGAAAACCAGGAGCTACCACTGGTGTTTGCCGGAACTGACATACTCCCGACACTTGACACTATCTCAGACTTTACCGTAGACGCAATAATTGGCATGACCCGACAGCGATAATGTAAGTATTCAGCTATCAGCTTTAGCCGATAAAGTAGGGTGGGCAAATCGACAGGATTGTTGATATTATTGCCTTCGCTACAGAATTTGCCCACCCTACCCAACCGAATGCGATCACACTATCAGCTTTAGCAAAGGGAACAGCGGATCTGGGAGTAGGGAGTAGGGAGTAGGGAGTAGGGAGTAGGGAGTAGAAATATCTCTCATTTGAGATTTATTTTAAACATTAGGCTGACGGCTGACAGCTAACCGCTGATGGCTGAATGCTTGCGCGATAACTCAGTGCGATCGCTCTTTTTGGGTGCAAACCATTAAATGTAAACAAATAAGTAGTCCCCGGTATAATTTGAATAGATCTGTACAAAATTAGGGCTTATGAATAAGAGTGACTTAGGAGAAATTGAACGTGCTGTCAGTCAACTGTCTAGTGAGGATCTCGCCAAATTTCGGACTTGGTTTGCAGAATTTGATGCAGCAAATTGGGATCGACAATTTGAAGCAGATGTTGCGGCTGGTAGGCTAGATGCACTAGCAGACAAAGCACTGAAAGATTTACAACAAGGAAATTGTACTGATTTGTGAAACATCTTGCTACACCAGATTTTTGGTATTATTATCGACAGCTACCATCGGAAATCCAAGAACTTGCCGATAGATGTTACGAGTTGCTCAAACAGGATCCTCGATATCCCTCACTACATTTCAAGAAAGTAGGTCGGTTTTGGTCAGTTCGAGTGGGTTTACACTACAGAGCGATTGCGGTAGAAAAGGATAATGATCTAGCTTGGTTTTGGATTGGAACACACGCCGAATATGACAAAATATTAGGCTCAAAGTAGCGATCGCCTGGTGCGATCGCTCTTGTCGGGTGGGCAAATGGACATGATTCTTTATCAAATTGTCAAACTCTCAGAATTTGCCCACCCTACAGTGCTTTCAACCTTCAATATCCCAACCTTCAACCTTCAACATCCCAACCTTCAACCTTCAACATCCCAACCTTCAACCTTCAACATCCCAACCTTCAACATCCCAACCTTCAACCTTCAACATCCCAACCTTCAACCTTCAACCAACTAACCTTCAACCTTCAACATCCCAACCTTCAACATCCCAACCTTCAACCTTCAACATCCCAACCTTAAAAAAAATAGCCGCAGAAATACTATCCACGGCTAGGAATGTTACCTTATGTCATTCAGTTTTATAACCTATCCAGACGTGCTCCTATGTTATTGGACCGGATGGTTTGGCCAGGGGGAAAACCCCCCAGCAATGTCTTGATGCAGTCGCTCATGGGGGAAACCCCCAAGACCGTAATGGTGCGTTTTCCGTAGGCGAATTAAATTCGCCACGGGTCGCACCTCTGCATCGCTTTAACGTTTTAACGGAGCCTGAAGTACTTGGTCATAATTGTTATGAATTCTCCGGGAACATCCGTCCGCTGCAGAGGACTCCACTCGGATATTTGGGCGTAGCCCATTGCATACAGGGCATGCATGGTATTAGTTACTGCCTTGCGGTCGCCCTTTAAAATGTGCTGAACACGGATTTTTTTGTTGGAAGAATCCTCTGGATTGTTGTCTGGATTATTAGTTGGAAATTCTGATGGCATAAGGGTAACCTTTTGCTTTTTGTTTACATATATAATCGTAATGATTATAATTTAATTTGTCAAGGGTTTTTATAATTTTTTTTTTGAGGGAGAATGTAAATAAATGCGATCGATAGCTATCAGCTATCAGTTATCAGCTATAGCAAAGGGAGTAGGGAGTAGGGAGTAGGGAGTATTGAGACTCATCACTTTTAGTTCTCAACTGTACCTCAACCGTAGTTGTTACATCAATTCCACGATGGCGTAATTCCCGGGCAATTACCGATTTAATATGCTCATCCAAATGATAACGAATCCTTTTACTCACCCTTTAAATTCCTAAGTTTTTCCTGTAATAAAGAA
>NZ_JAAHHE010000605.1:0-2869 GCF_010692525.1 Moorena sp. SIO3B2 | reverse complement strand
GAAAGCTCGCACGTGGCTCTGTGGTTCTACAACTAAGGATCTCTTTCTCGATCTGATGCTTGGGATCGCTGGAATCGGAATGCACTTTTTGCGGCTAGCCTATCCGGAGCGAGTCCCTTCCCCTCTGATGCTCGATCCGCCTCCATCAGCATAAGCCGATAGACCTAGATTGAGGGGAAAGCTTGTGTCGGTGAAGGTAGACTCTGGGATTATTATTGTCGTGGTTGTAATTTTGTTGGTTTAATTGGTTGAAAAAGCTATGTCAAAAGAAGCGGTGGAGAAGTTTTATGAAGCTCTTGAAAATACAGAAGCATTGAGACAGCAAGTTAAGGTAATCACAACGGAAGAAGAGCTGGTTAAACTTGGTGCCAATCACGGTTATTGTTTTACCAAAAAAGATATAGCAGCAGCAAATGCTTCTTATGTTCCCAAGAGTGACAAACCTCTGATTTCCATTGATTGTTCTGAGTCTGCTTCTGATAAAGGGTTCCCCCACGCTTATCACTACGAGTTTAAGTTTTCCGAGATTCCAGGGTTTGAGAAAATTGCTGAGGAGGTCGGAAAGCTCAAAATCAAGCCAGATACGGTGGATATAGGGCTGTATGAAAAGAGTTTTTGGGAAGCAAATTTAAAATTTGCCGATGTTTCCCCAGCTGATCCAGAATTCCAACAGCGGTATCTCAAATCATTGCGCTCCTACCTGGATCAAGGTGTGGCTTCATCCCAGCCTGAATATGCCTGGAGTCAGTTCCACTTAATTAATCTGGATCGGTATGTTGACCATTCCCTTTACGATGATTATTTTAGGACGAAAGTAAAGTTAATCGAACTCCTGGAAGAGTTCTTTGGAGCTGAAATTAGGTTCTCAGGAAGCTTATGGTATCCGCCGAATGCTTATCGGATGTGGCACACGAACGAAACTCAGCCAGGTTGGCGGATGTATTGCGTTGATTTTGATCGCTGTGAATTCAATGGGGATGGCAAACCATTTTTCCGCTACATGAATCCCGAAACCAAAGAGTTAGTAACCCTTGAGGAGAAGCCGAAAGTGGTTAGATTCTTCAAGATCGAAAGCGAGCCACACAAGTTGCTGTGGCATTGTATTGTTAATAAAACCCAAGCAAACCGGTGGAGTTTTGGCTTTAACGTTTCTGATCAATGGATGAATAAGTTACTCAAGCCTAAGGTAAAATTGACAGCAAACTGAAATAAAAAAAATGAGATCAAAAAACTATGTTCTAAACTAGCCTAAAAAATGTTTTATGTGAAATACTCCTGTGACTTGTTGCTAAAGAAAATAATTATACCAATACTGTACACATGGTATGATTAGGAAAAATAGATGAAGGAGTTACACTCTTCTTGGGTAAACTTAAATATTACTTCATCAAACTTATCCATAATGAACAAATTTATAATGATCAAATTTACTAGTAATGGTAAAAAAGCTAAGTTGGGATAAGTTCAATCAAGCAGACTCGAACACATTACTAAAAAAAACTACTCGAAGACACTATGGTCAAGATCAAGCATAATCCTAAAGAATATAGAGAAGATAAAGATAGAGGTGGTGACAGGGATGAAATTCGGCAAATACAGATATTGATGCTCTTGTGTTTATGTCTGTCCTCTGAAGGCACGCTCTACGACTTGCTGAAGATGGCATTGGCGACCCCTGGGCACCAGACATTGAATCGGGTAACTCCACCGGAAGATGTTAGTATAGATGGTCTATTTGAGTGGTTGGGTAAGCTGTTTGGTGAAGCAGAAGTGACAGAAGGAGAAAGGGATTTGATTCTCTGGCAAAACGATATCAAAAATATGTGGCCAGCGATTAGTGAGCTCAGAGCAATCGAGGAGAAGCTTGGGTTTAAGATTACCATCGAAAAGAAGAGCTAAGTTGTGCACAAAGTTCACTATCAGCTAGTGATACTTTCTTAGGGTAAATGTTAGAGGGTGGGGGATTATAGCTTCCCCCACCCTCCACGTAATCCTACAAATTAAGACTACAAATTAAGACTAAACATTAAGACACAATTGAACATAATTACTGTTTTCTGAATCCACTGACTGAGTATTACCAGACCTAGCAGATAAATCATTATCCAGCCAACTCTCACTAGTGCCTAACCTCAGAGCATCACTAGCTAACCACCTCTGGAACACTTCCATGCGACCATCTTCTGGACTAACTAGCTGATAAACTCTGAACCGCTTTTTTCCTTGGCTCTGATAACGAATACACTGTAAGCCATAGCCGATTTTATCCAAGAAGCGCCTAATAATAACAATCGGAGTTGCTTTCTTAGCTAGTCCTATTCCGGTGATGGTTTTGATAGCACAACGGTTTGCTAATGCGATCGCAGCCATCTCCTGCAAGTCCTGATCAGTATTTTTGAGTTCTCGTTCCAGATTTTCTAATAGAATTGGTATCCCCAAAACTTTCATAGTACCAATCATTGCTCCTAGCACAGCACGATTGAAATCCGGTATAAATATACTCCCTTGACCTTGCTCAATTAACAGTCGCGCTACCTTAGCATCCCGTTCTGCTAGATGTTGCTGACCTAGGGTAAGAAAATAATGGAGCCGTAGCTGCTTATACCAGCCTTGGTCATCTTTGAGTACCAGTTCTGGTGTGACTGGGATGGCATAACGCTGCTTTAAATCGTACTTCCGTAGTGAGCGACGTTCCGATGGTTTTTTGACTAGGCGTTTGCTAATCGTTTGATATTGGCTATCACTGAAGTCTTGACTAGATGCGATCGCATTACACTCAGCCTGATAGTTTTGGTCTCTAACTGCAGTAATCGCTGCCATCAGAGCATTCTGTGCTCCCAACTCTTCCGCTTGGGGTGAACCCTTAGAC
>NZ_JAAHHE010000604.1:0-2870 GCF_010692525.1 Moorena sp. SIO3B2 | reverse complement strand
TAGAAGGACGGGGCTTTAAACCCAAATCTTTTGGTAAATTGAATTTACCGAATAATTTTGAAAAATTATATATAAATATGAGGCGTTGCGTCAGTCTTGGAATTAATAGGAGTAGACTGGGCATCCTGCCCGCGCGAAAATAAGCAGGAAACTGGCAAGATGCCAGTTCTACACCTGATGCCCATTCCACGCAAACATGCCCATTCTAGAGGTGCGCTTAAAATCATGCCATTATTAAGCAAGGCCAAAAATTTTACAAGGAGTGGGGCTCGTGATCAGTTCTGAAAATTGGTTGTATCCCATGCTTAATTAACAGCCGTATTATATGGATTGGATAATACAGGAAAGCTAGCACTCTAGGCAGGGACAGTAACGCCCAATCTGCTTCGTTGGGCATGACGGTAACAAACAAACTGTTTTTTAGCCAATGGAGACAGTACATCACTCTGTCATGCAGACGCTCTCTCATGGTGAAGTAAAAGCGATGATTGTAGGACAAGAAAAAAGCCCAAAACCCTTTTGCTTCTGAGAGCTTAGGGCCGACTTCAAAGTCACGGAAAAGTTGTGATCGTACTTCGATAGCGAGGGATTGGGAGACTGGTTGGGATTGCAATTTATTTAGGATTATCTGTGGCAACGTGACTCCCAGCAAATCCCTGACTAGGCAAAGGTCAAGCAAGAGCATGCGTTCACAACCGAGCTTTTCAGCCTCTGCGAGTACTCTGCGCCAATCTAACTGGGAATGAGTGCGCAGTAGTTCAGCAACGTCGCATAACTGAGCCAGACGTACACTCCAGTGACAACAGTCTTTGCCCAATTGCACACAGAGAATTAACAGCATCTGTTCTGGCGAGATAGTAGAGATTGTCTTACCAGCAACAGATAGAGGCTGAAGATGCGATCGCAAATACTCAAAATCTAATGGCAAACAGAATAAATCGGGTACAATCCCCTCGTGAAGGTCAATACAGACTCGACTCTTTTTATCCACAAAGTGATACTCCCAGCCTAGGTCTTTTTGCAATTCATACCCTTGAGACAGCAGTAATTCTTTCACTCTCGGGATGTCTTGGTGATCAACCAGGATGTCTAAGTCACCAAACTGCCGCAGCCCCAGATTGCCGTAAACTGAAACAGCAAGGGTAGGGCCTTTGAAGGGGATAGCAGAAATTCCGTGTTTCTCCAGAACAGTCAGCAGCTTGAGTAGTTTCTGAGTTAGAAATGTGTTGTGTACGACTAAGTGCTGGAAATAATTTCGCAGTTGTTTGAGGATGTTCTGGGGAACCAGGTCTGGGCAGGTATTTTTGAGACTATTGTACAGCAGCGGTAAGACTTTCTGACGGCGAGCTGTTTTGAGCAGATAAGTCCAGTCGATGTCTTGCTCAAGCAGTAAGCGTTTGATAGACTCAGCAGTCGTTTCGTCGATACTGGTTCGGACACAATAAAGGAGTAACTGGAGTTCTGGTTTAGTTTGAAGTTCTCGGTTAGTTATCGATACTGATGCTATAGTAGTTAATGGGGTTAAAGTCATCATTAAAGGTTAATCTAAAAACTCGCGCTGTAAAAACCGCCATCATGGATGAGGCGGATAGAATGGCACTTAAGACTTTAATTTTCCCTTTAAAATCGGAAAATTAGCGAATTACGCCTCAAAGGGAATTAATTAAAATAATCTATTCAGTAATCTATTCAGTAATTTATTACTATTTACTTACTACTTACAGAAAAAACTGGGATTTTCAGTACATTTGACTGGTGAGTTTGCAAAGTTTTGATGAAGTACCTTGCCATATAACACAATGAAGGATTAGTTTTTAAGTAATCCCTATTGACTGGCAGCGCTTTCCTTGCTAATGCTTTGACAGGGTGGCAAGGAAAGCTTCCCCTTAGGTAGATATGGGTATGGGCATTTGGGGATGGGTATTTGCGTGGCTTAGTCGTAAGCATTGAGCTATCAGCAGTCAGCCGTCAGTTCATCAAACCGTCGATAGTAAACCAGCATCGGGGGTGCTGGTAGGACTGGTAGAAAATCCCGGCTGGTTTTACAGATCCGACCCCATGCAGTTAAAGCTCCTGCTAGCATCATCTGTAGCGTATTAGCTAATAGCAGCATCTGTAGCGTGGGCGTAGCGCATTAGCTGATAGCTGACGGCTGAATGCTTACCCTTAGTCAGGCTTCTAAAGCAAAATGTTAACGATTATTTCTTTGTCTGGGAGAAATGAGACAGGAAGTATGGCGATCCTCTATGCTCAGTAAGGGTTTTACTATGTATACGAGCAATATAAATGTATCAGCCTTTCCTGGACTATCTGGAAAAAGAGCTATTCAAGCAGTTTGATTTAAGCAGTCAACCAATTCCCCCAGGCTTAGAACGCCAGGTAAGCGATCGCGCTAAACATCGGGCAATTATTCAAAGCTGGTGTTACCAATGCCCGGAATTGCGGAAGATTCGCTATACCTACATGGATGTGGGACCAGTCTCCCAAGTGTTTAACAGTGTGATCTATCCCAGTCACTGTTACGATCTCCCTTTGCTAGGGATTGACTTCTTAGCCTTTGGCAAAAAGAAGATTCTGGTGGTTCTAGACTTTCAGCCATTGTTCAGGGATGAAGCATATCAGGAAAAATATATTGAACCAATGCGAGCCATTCGCGATCGCTATCAGGACTTGGCACAAAACTTAGAAATGAAGTTTTACGATGCCAACCAGTACTTCTCTAAGTATCTACTGTTTGCCAAAATCGATTCCCTAGAGACAGTGCAAACGGAAGTCTTTGAGGCTTACAAAGACTACTTGGCCTTATATTGGCAAATGGTGGAGCAAGCTGAGCCTCTAACTGAGCCAGAAGATATTCAGCGGATTGTTAA
>NZ_JAAHHE010000603.1:0-2872 GCF_010692525.1 Moorena sp. SIO3B2 | reverse complement strand
TTAGTGCTAAATTAACATCAATAGCTTCTTAAGCTTATTATAGCGTTAATTCAACGTAAAATTGACTTGGTCAATTTGATCGCTGAAAAGCAGTGCCTGAGAAAGTTTCAAGTTTTTGGAGAGGTCTATTACTACGGAAGGTAATCTCCCCAGTGGGAGCAATCACCCAAATATAAATCTGGTCATCAACAATGGAATATTCCACCAAGGTGGCTTGTTGCTGTTTAGCAATCTCTTGAATGTCTTCAAGAGTAAGAGTTTTGGTTTTTTGAGGAGTTTCAGATAACTGTGCCGCTAATAAATCAATCAGAGCGCGGTTGCGACCCCGTTCGGAAATCTCTAAGGCTTGTTTTGCTTTACCTTGAGCAACCAATACCTGTTGTAAAAGACGATAGCTGCGAGCTTGTTGTTCAAAAATAGAAATCTTCCAATCATCTTTGTTACGGAGGAGGTGGCGGATATCTTCCCAAATTTTAATGGCATCAAACAGGTGAGTTTGGGCTGGTTCTAGTTGATTCTTTTTTAAGAAAGTAAGACCGAGATTATTTAGGGAGGTAGCTTCACCATTGCGGTTTCCGATTTTCCTCTCAATAGCTAGGGATTTTTGGTGGTAATCAATGGCTTTAAAGTAGTCTCCCAGATTATCGTATGCAACACCCAGACTATTCAGAGAGCTAGCTTCACCCAGGCGGTCTGAGATTTCCCTAGCAATAGCTAAGGAGTTTTGGTAGTAATCAATCGCTTTAAAGTAGTCTCCCAGATTACTGTATGCAAGACCCAGATTACCCAGGGAGTTAGCTTCACCCAGGCGGTTTTCGATTTGCCTAGCAATAGCTAAGGAGTTTTGGTAGTAATCAATCGCTTTAAAGTAGTCTCCCAGATTATCGTATGCAACACCCAGATTATTCAGGGAGCCAGCTTCACCCTGGCGGTTGCCGATTTCCCTTGTAATAGCTAAGGAGTTTTGGTAGTAATCAATCGCTTTTTTGTACTCTCCCAGATTGCCGTATGCATTACCCAGATTACCCAGGGAGTTAGCTTCACCCTGGCGGTATCCGATGTCTCTAGCAATAGCTAAGGAGTTTTGGTAGTAATCAATGGCTTTTTTGTACTCTCCCAGATTATTGTATGCATTACCCAGACCAGTCAGGGAGCTAGTTTCACCCAGGCGGTGTGGGATTTTTATAGCAATAGCTAAAGATTTTTGGTAGTAATCAATGGCTTTTTTATAGTCTCCCAGATGATTGTATGCATTACCCAGATTATTCAGGGAAATAGCTTCACCTTCGCGGTATCCGATTTCCCTAGCAATAGCTAAGGGTTTTTGGTGGTAATCAATCGCTTTTTTATAGTCTCCCAGATGACGGTATGCAAGACCTAGATTATTCAGGGAGGCAGCTTCACCCAGGCGGTGTCCGATTTCCCTAGTAATAGCTAAAGATTTTTGGAGGTAATCAATCGCTTTTTTATAGTCTCCCAAATTAAAGTATGCACCACCCAGATTACCCAGGGAGGTAGCTTCACCTTCGCGGTGTCCGACTTTCCTATAAATAGCTAAAGATTTTTGGAGGTAATCAATCGCTTTTTTATAGTTTCCCAGATGATAGTATGCATTACCCAGATTATTCAGGGAGTTAGCTTCACCCTTGCGGTTTCCAATTTGTTTATAAATCACCAATGCTTGCTGCCAAGACTGTAATGCTTCTGGGAACTTACTGCGACCAAAGTGACTAATTCCCTGCTGATATAGTTTGCCCGCCTCTGCTTGCTTAAGGTCTACTTGAACTATGGCATCCCTAGGGGCTAAATTCCCCTCTTGCTCTGGGCTAACCGTGTTTTGTTCTTGAGCCAGTGGTGGTAAAGTCAGGAATCTAGCCACAACAGGCAATTTCCCAGGGGTGAGGTAGAGAGTGAGAAGTCCCAACCATAAGACGTGCTTAAGTTTCATATCGGATATTGAATTATTCCCTACTTGGCCATATCTGAGAGATTCTTGAACCTATGCAAGGATTAAGGGAGCAGGGAGTAGGGAGTAGGGTGTGGGGTGACGGGAGTGCGATCGCTCGGGTAGGGTGCTTTAAGTGCGATCGCCTATAGTGTAGGTTGGGTTTCGTTACCTCAACCCGACACACCAACCCTGATCAATAGACAAAAGGCAACAGGGGCAATAGTTCCGGACTACCCACACCCCACACCCCACACCCCACACCCTAAATTCTCTACCTCGCTTCACCAATAACCGTAAAAGCTGCCCAAGCTGAGGGGTCTGGATTACCATCTTCATCATTAAGCATCGATAACATCGCCTCTCGCATGGCTTTCGCTTTATCGAATTCGTGGGTGTAAATATTAGTGTAAAACTCCTTCATCAACTTGACCGTATCATGATCAGGTATTTTCCATAGGGACACCACCAAACTGGGTACACCGGCGGCAATCAAAGAACGGGATAAACCAATTACCCCTTCCCCTTTTATCTCACCCCTACCAGTATCACAAGCACTGAGCACTACTAACCTTGCTTTCAATAAGGGTGGTTTCCGGTGTTGGTCACTGATCATAATTTCACGACTGGTGAGAAAGCCATCATGGTCTGGTTCGTCAGGTGCTAATGCGATCGCACCGGGATAATCAATACCATTGACATCATCCAGTAAACCATGGGTGGCGAAATGGATAACCGAAGCATTGGCCATTTTTTCCACAATGGTTGATTCTGTTGCTTCCGGTCCAATCATAGCAGTGGTCTTCAGCAATTGAGCAATAGTTAATGCTTCTGTTTCTGCACCCAGTAGAGGGGTTAACGGTTTTTGTTCCAGTCCTATTTTAATGGTGGGCATGGTGGGATTACCCACAATCAATGGTTTTCCCC
>NZ_JAAHHE010000602.1:0-2874 GCF_010692525.1 Moorena sp. SIO3B2 | reverse complement strand
TGGTAGAACGGTATGGCTGTATTGCTGGTTATCCTAACCGCACATTCCGTGGAAACCGGGCAACTACCCGTTATGAGTTTGCGGCTGGTTTGAATGCTTGCTTGAACCAGATTGAGCGGTTAATTGCGGCTAGCACCGCTGATTTTATTACCAGAGAAGACCTGGAAACCCTGCAACGCCTGATTCAAGAGTTTGAAGCAGAATTGGCTACCCTAGGGGCAAGGGTGGATAACCTAGAAGGTCGGGTGGCTTTCCTAGAAGACCATCAGTTCTCCACCACCACTAAACTGAAAGGGGAGGTGATCTTTACCTTCGCTGGTGCCTTTGGAGAAGAACAAGCTGATGGTAGTGGGGATGACTTTGATGAAAACATTACCTTAAGCGATCGCGTACGTCTGATTTTCGATACCAGCTTCACTGGTAAAGACCGGTTGAGAACTCGTTTGCAGGCAGCAAACTTCACTAGTCTCAGTGATGTGACTGGTACCGACTCGGCTCGCTTGGGTCATGATGAGGGTGGTGGCAACGATGTGGAAATTAGTAAGTTGTACTACCGTTTCCCCATTGGTAACACAATCACGGCTTATGTGGGAACCGTTGAGCTTGAGATAGAGGACATTTTCGACCCGACCAACCCCTTCCTGGAAAGCAGTGGCACTGGTGCGTTATCCCGGTTTGTCAGCCGTAACCCCCTAACCCATCGCGGACCAGAGGGAGCAGGTGCCGGTTTCACCTATGAATTTAGTGATGCCTTGAGTCTATCACTGCTTTATCTAGCTGATGAGGATGATGCTCCTAGTCCTGCGCAAGGAGATGGATTGTTCAATGGTGCCTATAGCGCTGGCGCTCAACTGGGTATTTCCCCGATTGATAACTTGGAGATATCTTTGACCTACGTCCGTAGCTACCAGCCAGGAGAGGATGTCAATCTTTCCGGTAGCACTGGTAGTGACCTGGCCAGGGAGCCTTTTGGCGAGACCGCTACCTCTGCCAATCGCTTAGGAGCACAAGCCAGTTTTCGCCTGACCGAACAAATTCACCTAGGCGGTTGGTTTGGTTATCTTGATGCGATCGCAGAAGATGATAATGGTAATGTCGAAGAAGGTGACAATGCTGACATTATCACTTGGCTAGCCAGCCTGTCTTTCATTGATGTAGGCAAAGACGGAGCTGTGCTCAGTTTTGCTGGAGGTGTTCCACCGAAGGCTACCGATATTGATGGTGCTGATGAAGATGATGATACGTCCTACCTGATTGAGGCACAGTACAAATTCCCGATTACCAAGAACATCCTTATTACTCCAGGAGCCTACGTGATTTTTAATCCTAATCACGATGATGACAATGATACGATTTGGGTTGGAGCCATTCGTACCACCTTTAAGTTCTAGGTAAAAATTTTAGCTAAAAATTTTAGCTAAAAATTCTAGGGTTTGCTATCAGCTATCTGCTGATAAATGACAGCAGATAGCTGACTAGTTTAGGAGAAGTCAGAAGTCACAAGTCACAAGTCAAAAGTCAAACTCTTGCGCTTCTTGATGCAGTCGCTCATGGGGGTTTCCCCCAAGACCGCTTAGGTGCGCTTGACCTAGGCGAATTAAATTCGCCACGGGTCGCACCTCTGCATCGCTTACTTAGCTTTGAGACTTTTGTCATGTCCTAATTGCCCTCGCGACTGCCATATTATAAGTGAATACAATTGAGGATGAGTATATTTATCGAAATATCACACAAAAAATGATATGCTAATCCAGAGTTTTTATAGACATAACTAATTTTAGTGGTTATAATTAAGGGTTGCAGACTAATTTGAGTCCAAGAGTATAATCTACTAGGGTTGAGGTTGATTGACAAAGGATGTCAACAAGTTTTTGGTATACGATAAAATATAGCCCGGCTTTGCTAGGGGCTTCACTACTGGTGGCTAACAGCGCCTATGGTGCTCCCAAGCTTGAGGCATCTTCTACTGAAACCCTTCCGGCTCCACAAGAGCTAACGGTTGCCCAGGCTAACGGTGAGTCTAAGGGTGAGTCTAACTCGGAAATTCTACAACAAATCAATCTCTACAACAGCAACAGTACTGATGTAGATGCCCTAGACCAGGTGACCAGTGTTTCCCAACTGCGGGATGTATCTCCTGGTGACTGGGCTTATGAAGCTCTGCGCTCTCTGGTAGAACGGTATGGTTGTATTGCTGGTTATCCTAACCGCACATTTCGTGGAAACCGGGCAACTACTCGTTATGAGTTTGCGGCTGGTTTGAATGCTTGCTTGAACCAAATTGAGCGGTTAATTGCGGCGAGCACAGCTGATTTTATTACCAGGGAAGACCTGGAAACCCTGCAACGGCTGATTCAGGAGTTTGAAGCAGAATTGGCTACCCTAGGAGCACGGGTGGATAACCTAGAAGGTCGGGTGGCTTTCCTAGAAGACCATCAGTTCTCTACCACCACCAAACTCCAAGGGGAGGTTCTGTTTACCTTCGCTGGTGCCTTTGGGGAAGAACAAGCTGATGGTAGTGGAGATGACATTGATCAAAACATTACCCTCAGCGATCGCGTACGTTTGAACTTAAATACCAGCTTCACCGGGAAAGACCGGTTGAGAATTCGTTTGGAGGCAGGAAACTTTACTAAACTCAGTGATGTGACCGGTACGGACATGGCTCGCTTGGGTCATGATGCGGATAGTGGCAACGATGTTGAAATTCCTGACGTGTTCTACCGTTTCCCCATTGGTACAAAAACCACGGCTTATGTGGGAACATCTGGCCTTGCCTTGGATGACGTTTTTGACCCGACCAACCCGTTCCTGGAAAGCAGTGGCGTTGGTGCGTTATCCCGGTTTAATCGCCGCAACCCCGTAACCCATCGC
>NZ_JAAHHE010000601.1:0-2876 GCF_010692525.1 Moorena sp. SIO3B2 | reverse complement strand
AAGCCGATGGGGATGTGTACTATTCAGTGCGTCGGTTTGAGGAGTATGGCAAACTCTCTGGCCGCAAGTTAGAGGATTTGCAAGCAGGAGCCAGTGGACGGGTGGATGTAGCCGACTCCGTTGGGCCAAAGAAGAAAGACCCCTTTGATTTTGCGGTTTGGAAAAGCGCTAAGCCAGAGGAACCCTCCTGGGAATCCCCTTGGGGACCTGGTCGTCCAGGTTGGCATATTGAATGCTCGGCCATGGTGCGAGATATGCTCGGGGAAACGATTGATATTCATACTGGTGGCTCTGACTTGGTTTTCCCCCACCACGAGAATGAAATTGCTCAATCGGAAGCCGTAACTGGTAAAAGCCTAGCCCGTTATTGGTTACACAATGGCATGGTCAAGGTGGATGGAGAGAAAATGTCTAAGTCTCTAGGCAACTTTACTACTATCCGAGACTTACTCGACCGTCCGGTTGACCCCATGGCAGTGCGGCTATTTGTGTTAATGGCGCAATACCGTAAGCCAGTAGATTTTACGGATGATGCGATCGCATCCGCTACCAATGGCTGGCAAACTCTCAAAGAGGGCTTGCTTTTTGGTCATAACTATGGTACACAATTAGGATGGCAAGACCAATCAGCCACACCCTCAAACCCTTTGCAGGGAGAAGAAACTATAGCGCAACAGTTTCAAGAAGCCGTAGATGACGACTTCAACTTTGCTGGAGGCTTAGCGGTATTGTTTGAAGTAGCCAAAGGGTTACGCCGGGAAGGCAATATCCTCGTACATCAGGGCAAAACAGAGACTCCTGCTTCAGAATTAGAGCAGCAATGGCGTAGTCTCGTGGAATTAGCCCAGGTATTAGGGTTAGAAGCACAACCGGAAGCAGAAACTGAAGTTTCTACAGATGGATTGAGTGATGGGGAAATTGAGGCACTGATTCAGCAACGGGCTGAAGCACGGAAAACAAAGAACTTTGAATTAAGCGATCGCATTCGGGATGAACTGCAAGCTCAAGGGATTACCTTGATTGACCAGGCTGGTGGCGTTACCACATGGCATCGCAATTAAGTGTCAAGTGTGAAGGTTACAAGTTGAAAGTTACAAGTTGAAGGTTACAAGTTGAAGGTTACAAGTTGAAAGTTGAAAGTTACAAGTTGTTCGCGTAGCGTGCGCGTAGCGCATAGGTTGTTCGCCTTAATGCAGAATGTAGAATGCAGAATGTAGAATTCCAAATTCTTAATTCTTAATTCTCAATTCTACATTCTTAATTCTTAATTAGAATAGGTCAAATCAAATTCAAATTCCAGACCAAATTGTGCCATTCTGGATTGATATAGAGCATCAAAACTACTAGTCTCTTCTGAAGAAAAGTGGTTTTTCCAATCTCCTACAATTCCTTTGCGCATATGTTTGGGGATACCTTCTCGCTGAGGCACCCAATCCAGATTAGCTTTGGGATTGATTGCCATTGCCGAAAAGTCACTGGCGGCAACCACAGTCTCGAGTAAATCTGAGGTTAAAGGAATATCTATAAAGTTAGCAACATCGGTAACTACTTGAGCTAAATCCTTTTTCATGTCTTCGTACTTTACAAACATAACATTATCTGAATGTTGGCTCGCTTTCCACCAGTCCCAAACGTGATCGAATATTGAGCCATAGGCTACCTTACCTTCACGATATAGCGTAATAAATTCGCTCCAACTCCCCTCATATCCCATTTTGCTCAATGCATGATAATAATAGGAAACAGCATTATCCTTAGGATTGCGAGCAACATAAATATACTTTGCTTTAGTTTCGCCAAACATTGGCATCAAAGACAACGGTAAATGAGTGTGAAAGTAACGGCGATCGCCAGAAGTTTTAATCAGAGTCTCTAAACCTCCATAACGAGTTGCTGCACCTTCTAACCAAGGCACTGCTTCACTCAATACTTTGTCCCCTTGCTCTCCATTATTACCAAGCAAGTGAACAATCTGCTCCATCCATGTTGTACCAGATTTAGGATAGGCTACAACAAAGGTATCCCGATCCCCTACTCTAAAGTGTTTAAGGGCATCCATTTCATTCTGGGTAATGAAGGCTGGAAAGACAATTAGACCTTCTGGATTCTTACCATCTTTAACCAGTGCTTGCTTATAGTCTGCCATGGATTACAGGCTCTTCCGTACTTGTTATGCTAAATAAACAGTATTTCACAGCGGATCACCGGAACAGTAGTCAGAGGCCGTATTCAGAAAATTTTGTTAGTTGAATAGCCTAATTTTACCTGTAAAGTAAGCTTTATGAGGCTATTTAACAATAATTTTTCTGAATACTGCCTCTTCCTCCTGCTCCCTGCTCCCTACTCCCTGCTCCCTGCTCCCTTTGGCAAAGTGTTAATTTAGCATAACAAGTACGGACGAGCCATAGTTATCAGGATTAATTTTGACAATTACGGATAAAATCCAATGACAAATTATGTTTATATAGCAACAAGCTTAGATGGATTTATCGCTACAATTGATGGCGGATTAGATTGGCTAGAAGAAATACCTAACCCCGAACAAAGTGATTATGGATATGCTGAGTTTATGAAAAGCATAGATGCCATAGTGATGGGAAGAAACACCTTTGATAAAGTTTTAAGTTTTGGTCAATGGGTTTATCATAAACCCGTTTTTTTATTAAGCAATAGCTTAACGAAACTTCCAGAAACAATTTTTGGTAAAGCAGAAATTGTTCGTGGAGATATAAAAACAATAATTAATCAGTTGAATCAAAAGGGATATACAAATCTTTACATAGATGGAGGTAGAGTAATCCAAAGTTTTCTTCAAGAAGACCTTGTTGATGAAATGATTATTACTCGCGTTCCAATTCTTTTGGGAAAAGGCGTTC
>NZ_JAAHHE010000600.1:0-2877 GCF_010692525.1 Moorena sp. SIO3B2 | reverse complement strand
TATGCAGGGATTTTAGACTTAGAATTAAGGAGTTGGTCCAAGTCTAAGTTCCCTGGATGTGGGGAAAATAAGCTTCTGAGAAATCTTATTAGATTTAGGAGAAAACTATTTTCCAATCCACTATATGCTCTATTGATTGTAGTTTCTTTAATTGGTTTTGCTTATCTATCACTAAGAGTATTGAAAGATTTGATAATTGTTACTGATCCTGTTGTTCCTAAGCCTGAAATTTGTCCACTTAAGATGGACGATCATATAAGTTGTGGTGAAGAGAGTCTTTTTCATGATTTACCGCCACTAAATAAAAAGTACGCCATGAAATACTATCATGACAAACGATACGACAAAGCTTCAAGATTTTTTGAAATTTCATTTCAGCAGGAATCTCAAGATGATCCAGAAACTTTAATTTACTGGAATAATGCTAAACTTAAGACAGATCCCAATATAAAGCCCTATACTATTGCTGTTGGAATTCCTATCACAGGAGACAAAGCTCAAGCCAAAAAGTTACTTGGAGGAATTGCTCACGCTCAAAACAATATCAATCACTCCCAAGCTAAGATCAATGGTAGACCGCTGAGGATCTTGATTGCCGATGATCATAACGAGAGTGAAAGTGTATTATCGAAGTTTATAGCTTATTATGATGGGGAACCCTTGGAAGGGTGTGTAGATACTCCTGAGGGAGAAGCCTTTTGCGATCAAGCTTCAAAAACTCAGATAAACTGGAGAACAGCCAATTCATACGATGCATACAATGCCATCATGACCATTGCTAAGGCTCTGGAGACTTTACCAAACCCCAATCGAGTCAAGTTACAAGAAGCCTTAAGGAGGCTCTACCGAAGATAGTGTGTATAAAACCGCGCTTATTGCCGACTAGGTCTGATGGGAGGGGTTATTTATAAAAAATCATTCTATCTCTTGATGCAGTCGCTCATGGGGGAAACCACGGCAGTCGCTCATGGGGAGGGGCTGTGTGCGGAACCTGCGTCCGCACCTTGTAAGCCCCGTGGAGACCCCCAAGACCGCGCTGCCTCCCCAAGACCGCGCTGCATCGCGTAAAAACTCAAACTCCCGCCCAGTAAGGATTATACGAATTATTCCATCAGATTTTTACACAGCAAGTTCGGTAGAGCCCTTAAGGAAAAATAACTTTAGTTACCCAGGTCCAACTGGGACAGTCAAATTCAAACCAGATGGTAACCGCACAGAGCCACCAGGAGCAGCAGTTAAAGTTATACGATCAACATGTAATACAGCTTACCAGGGATTAGAATTTGTTCCCATTGAGTATGTGGATGAAAGACAATGTCAGTGAAGTGGTGCTGGCATTGAAGCCTTGATTTAATATGATTGAATACGAAAACCTTATGAAGAATACAGAAAAAACTGTTATTGCAGTCACTGGTCATACCAATTCCGGTAAAACAACTTTGATCAGAACGTTAACCAAGAGCAATGTCGGTCTAGTTGCTGACCGAGCACACGCAACAATAAAGACTGAAACGATTCAATATAATACTCTGCAAGCCTTGTTCCTTGATTGTCCAGGTTTTGAGGTTCCAGATTCTTGTTTAGCCTATATGAAAGCTAAAAAACAAGAGCTTTCTCCAGAGATGTTAGCAAACATATTTCCTGTAGATAAAATGAAATATGATCTAAATGCAATAGAAGGAGTAGAGGGAGCAGATGTGGTCATATACGTTGTCGATACTTTAAATGATGTGCCTGAAACAGGACATGATCAAGAAATTGAACTTTTAAAGGAATTAAATAAGCCTATTATTGGCATTGGGAATAAAAGCATAAAAAGAAATGAACAGCATGTTAAACGAATAACTCAGTGGGAAGATTTTTTTAAACAAAACGATATCAATCATTACATTATGTTTGATAGTTGGTGGGATGACCCCTCCAAAGTTACTCGGATTTATAGCTATGTTGAAAATTTATTGTCTGGTCAAAAGAAAGAAAGATATCGCATAGACCTGGAAAATTTCAGACATAGACAGCTTGAAATTTTAAGTAAAGCTTCAGATTTAATGTATGACTGTATCCAAGCATGCAGCAAAGCAAAAAGACAAAAGGGTATTGATAATACTTCCCCAGAAAAAGATCTTATTGATGAAATACGTGATGAAGTTAAACAGTTGTTAGAAGAATTTAATGAAAACGTTTCAAGGCTTTATAAATTAGCAGCAGACGATCCACTCAAAGGAGTTAATGACCTTAACTTTCATAAAAAAAGCTTTTCAAAGCCTAGAGATGTAGTTGATGGTGCAGCTGCTGGTACAGGCATTGGCACTGGAGTCGGTGGTGTTATAGGTGGGATAATCGGTTTTCTGATTGGATTGCCTGTTGGTGGTGTTGCTGCTGGACCAGCAGCGTTAGTTGGTATACAGATAGGGGCTACTGCTGTTGGTTTCTTGGGAGGAGGTCTGGGTGCTGTATTATCTGTAAATAACAATATACTGGTTGCTCTCGACTCAAATGATAAAAAATCTATAGCTACTACTTGCCTAGCGATTATATGGGGAGTGTCTTACCACGGTTACGGAAACAGCCCAACAATAGGAGAGCAAGAAATTGTTGGGCTTTTAGAAACAATTAAAAATTTCCAAGATAACAGATATATTTTTTGGGATAAACTAAGTAAAAAACAGGTGTTTGAAGAATGTAAACAGTTTTTTGATAAAATAGAAGGTAGATTGTGAGGTGGAATATTTAACAAAGGGAGCAGTTGCGTAGGGTGCGTTAGGGGAGCCCTGATTTAGCCAGTGTTAGCACAGCCCGCCCCGTAACGCACCACTGCTGGGTCAAACCACAAAAGGGACTATTTCTTTAAATCAATTGCATTGCCACGAACCAGAT
>NZ_JAAHHE010000060.1:0-31183 GCF_010692525.1 Moorena sp. SIO3B2 | reverse complement strand
ATACCCAAACAAATTGGGATCAACATCCTTCAGATCTAAATCCCCTAACCCATATTCAGCCCAACGCCTATCTACCATCGCTGCTACATCCCCATCAGACTCCAAAGTTGCGCCCCATTCATGTTCCGTTTCCGGTGGAATCTTAGTAGTAGCATCAATACCCATCCGTCCCCCTAAGCCAATCTTTTCACTAGCAAAATCCAAACTATCAAAGGGAGTATTGGGCAAAATAAAGACATCCCGTACCGGGTCAACCTTAGAACTAATCGCCCACACCACTTGACGGGGGTCGCGAATATTAATAGTCTCATCCACCACAATCACAAACTTGGTGTAAGTAAATTGAGGCAACGCACTCCAAAACGCCAAAGCAGCCCGTCGCGCTTGTCCTGGATAGGCTTTCTTAATCGAAATAATGGCCGCTTTATAACTCAGAGCTTCCATGGGCAAGAAGAAATCCACAATTTCGGAGACTTGTTGCCGCAGGATCGGGGTATAAATCCGATTGAGTGCGATCGCCATCATCGCTTCTTCTTTCGGTGGACGCCCACTAAAGGTAGTTAAATAAATCGGATCCTTGCGGTGAGTCATACAATGGAAGCGAATCAACGGGGAATCCTCCACTCCACCGTAATACCCCATGTGGTCACCAAAGGGACCATCTGGCAACATTTCCCCTGGAGTAATCGTGCCTTCCAGGACAAACTCCGAATCCGCTGGTACCTCTAAATCTAAGGTTTTACATTTAGCTAGGTTCACCCCAGACCCACCATAAAGTCCAGCAAAGAGCCATTCCGACAGGTCAACCGGTATCGGAGTAGCAGCGGCCAGAATAATCAGGGGGTCAACACCGAGTGCGATCGCAATTTCTAATTTCTGTCCTCTCTCCACCGCCTTGCGCAAATGTCGTGCTCCACCCCTAACCGACAGCCAATGCACAGTCATCGTAGTCTTAGACTGCAGTTGTAGCCGATAAACCCCCACATTAGGAATACCAGTCTCACAATCCTTCGTAATCACCAATCCTAAGGTAATAATCTTGCCAGCATCACCGGGATAAGGGCGAATCAGGGGTAATGTATTCAAATCCAAATCATTTTCCTGCACCACCACCTGGTGACAAGGAGGGAAAAAGTCTCGACCTGGTTTAGCTTTCACCACATCAAACAAAATTTTGCCAAATTCCACCGCCTGGGAAATTTTCTTAGGTGGCTTTGGTTGTTGCAGCATCCCTAGCTTCTTGCCCAGAGTTTCCAAATCTTCCGGGCTTGACCGGTTCATCGCCCAGCAAACCCGTTCTTCTGTTCCCATTAAATTAATCGCCACCGGAAAGGATGACCCTTTTACATTCTCAAACAGCAAGCCAGGTCCACCCGCTTGTAGCATCCGGTTTGATATCTCAGCAATTTCCAAATCTGGGTCAACTAAAGCCTTAATCCGCCGCAATTGCCCCTTCTCTTCTAGCTCTTGGATAAATCCCCTTAGGTCTCTGGCCATGATTACAATTTGTTAAGCTGAGTCCCTCTTACTATACCAGTTCACAATTGGCTGAGGGACTTTAGTCTTGGGTTAATTGGGAGTAGGGAGTAGGGAGTAGGGAGTAGGGAGCAGGGAGCAGGGAGTAGGGAACAGGGAATAGGGAACAGGGGAAAAATTCTGTATACCTTATTACTCCGAGAAGCGCTATAATAGCAAATTTAACCCCGTCAAAAAACCGAGTGATCGGAAAACATTTCCGTTATCAAGGATTCTGACTCCTGGCTTCTGGCTGGAAGCTCCTTCAATCTACCAACACCTGAGTTCTATGGAACTCGTATTTTTCCACTACCCACTCCTTATATTTAGGGTACCTAAATGAATTGTGATAATTTTTGATGCCATATTCCCCACTCCCTACTCCCTCGGTGCGCTTTCCGTAGGCGAATTAAATTCGCCACGGGTCGCACCGCTCCCTACTCCCTACTCCCTGTTCCCTTTGCTATTCACATATACTGGGTTCATAGATCTGCTTTTATATTCTGCCCAAAATTACTCACCAAATCTACCAGAAACCATTCGTGAATGACTCTGCCGCGATCAACGAAATTAGCCTTTACCTCTACCAAGCCATCCTTGAGGTTCAGCAGCAGCAGTCCGAATTACTCAAGGAAAAATACCGAAAAATCGCTTGGGATAAGCCCCGTCATCAATCGGCTTTCCTGGCCAAGTTCAAATCAGAACTCAGCCAAGAGCAAGATTGGCCCCGACGAGTTATCAAAGTCAGGAAATTACTGCAAGTTCTGTTTATTCCTGGTTATTTCAAATCCCCCAGCTTTAGGGAACTGACCCAAAAACTTCGTCACTCTATCCGACCCAAGCCAGCCAATAATTCCCATAACTTAGCTGTCTCTACTGGTGTCTCTACTAATAATAAAACCCCAACATCGGTTTCCCCTTCGCCAAAGCTAGGCACAGGAATTGCCATCTTACTGCTAGATGCCGAAAATTTACGGCTCAATACTGAAACCGAAAAGTTCCTAGCTCAAATTTGTTCCTACCCGATCCAAATCAAAATTGCTGTTGCCAATTGGCGTGCTATGGGTAAGTATGACACTGAACTGCATACTCGTGGCTATGAGCTAATTCATGTCCCACCAGGAAAGGACAGCGCTGATTTTAAGATGGCTACCGTTGGCGCTTCTATCTTTATCCATTATCCAACCGCCAAGGAAGTCTTAGTCTGTTCCTCTGATGGGGTAATGACTCATCTTTGCACCACCCTACAAACCCATGGACTAACAGTCTATTTGGTGCGTAAACAAAACGATAAAATCATTGTTTTAAATAACAAAACTCGTGAAACTAAAGCCCATTCTCTGGTTTCTGTACCAGAAATTCCCACCCTTGAAGAATTTATTAATCAGCTCAAAGACATCCTCAAAGCTGAACAAAAACGCACTTCCAATGCTTGGATAAACCTGTCTAGACTATCTTATCTATTTGAGTCTAAGTATCAGCTAACCCTCAATCAAGTTGTGTCCCTGCGCTTGCCTGGAAAACTAACAACCGATATTTTTAGTGATTACCCCAAGGAATTTGTGACTCATCACATACCGGGGACTTCAAATTTTTATGTAACTCTATTTGAAAAGCCAATTTCTTTCATTAAAAAGACCTCTTCTTTGAATACTATTCAGTTAAAACCTACTGTTAAGCCTTTATCTAAAATTGAATCTAAATCAGATTTGGAAGAGATACTAGTTAAACTCCTTAAGGATTTGAAGACAAACTATAAAGATCCTTATGTTCCGATCGCTCATATAGCTACTGAATTTAAAAAACAATACTCTCGACCAATTACTCAGTTGATGAGAGACTTAAATTTAAAGGGCACATTCCCCAAATTTTTGCAATCCTTAGGAGCGTTTAAACTCAAGAAGGTTGGTAAGGCTTATCAAGTTGCTTTACGGTTAGACGGGTTGAATGCGGTAGTTATTGAACAGTAAAAACTCTAGAGTAGTCGGGAGTCGGGAATCGGGAATCGGGAATCGGGAATCGGGAATCGGGAGTCGGGAATCGGTAAAAAATCCAGCATTGCTGAATCTTTGGATCAATATGAATAAGTGGGGTGGGCATCCTGCCTGCCCGACAAGATCAGTAACGGGCAAGATGCCCGTTCCACGCAAGATGCTCGTTCCACGCAAGATGCCCGGGTAGGTTTTTAACTTTGGGGGGAGTACGTACTTTCATTGCCAAAAAACTCCAATAATATAGATATCCAAATCTACAAGAATTTAAGGGACGGGTGCGCCCAGCTGAGGGCGTTTCCCCGACTCCCGACTCCCGACTCCCGACTCCCGACTCCCGACTCCGGACTCCCGACTCCCGACTCCCGACCCAAACCTCAAAAACCTACCCCTGTCAGGAGTAATGGGTAAGTCCTAAGACATAGGCAATGTTACAAATTCGTAACTTTAGTGATAAATACTCACGGGATGAGATAATAATGTAAATAAATATTACATTTTGTTAGATAATGATTAGAGTATTTACAGACTTTGACGGTCCGATCATGAATGTGTCGGAGCGTTACTATCGGGTTTACCAGTTTTGTCTCAAAGAAATCCAACGCCCTAACCAGCCAATCCTGCCCATGTCCAAGGCGGAGTTTTGGCAGTGTAAGAGGGGGCGTGTTCCGGAGATAATTATTGGTATTCGTTCAGGTCTCGATCCCAGCCAAGCTGAAGCATTTGCTCAGCTGCGCCGTCAAACTGTACACACTCTGCCCTACTTAGTCCATGATCAACCGGTTCCCGGAGCGATAGATGCCCTGGAAAAATTACAACAAGCAGGTATAGATTTAGCCGTCATGACCATGCGTCGGGTGCGAGAGCTTGATGAAGCGTTCAGTCGCTTAGACCTGGAGCAATTTTTCCCCCCTAACCGACGGTATTGCCTGAGTAACGACTATGTTAAGACCGGTGACACTAAAGATAAACCTTTGCTAATGGCAAAAGCCCTAAAAAAACTCCCAGCTGCCTCTGATGTCTGGATGATTGGCGATACAGAAGCGGATATAGTGGCTGCCAAAACCCACGGTATTAAAGCAATTGGAGTTTTATCTGGAATACGCGATCGCACTCAGCTCAATCTCTACGAACCAGATTTTATCGTCAATAATCTCACTGAAGCGGTAGATTTAGTTCTAGACACAGCACTGCTACAAGCCGTATGATTGTGCGATTTTAGCTGATCCGGCTAGAGCGCGCCCTACACCTGACCCTCGGTCAGGGTGGGATGAAATGAACCGTGAAAGTTCAAGTGATTTTTTATTTCAAAAAATGGCGTGGTTAAATTATCTCAAAATTTAGGAAATTATATCACTAACTCGCCGTGCAGACCAGGGAACTTCGGATCAGTTAACAGAAAGGGTTTGATCAACTTTAATTTTATTAACACAGTTAATAAAATTGGCTCTCTAGCCTGTGGCTATGATAAATATTTATAAAATAAAAATATTTATAAAATAATCGCGCTAAAGTCTTGGCTTACAGGGCTTGTGGTGATTTAAAAAAGCAATTTTTATGAAAACTGCTTTTCATGGTCATGATGCAGTCGCTCCCCATGAGCGACTGGCTTGGTTTCCACGGGGCAAACCCAGGCAAGGGTAGAGAAGTTTGGGAGATATCACATCAAGGGGAAAAGCACCACTACGAGACAAGTTAGTGCTTTTGGAGGCACGTCCTAATCCCCAATCCCCCATGGCTATTTTCAACGTAAGAAGCAACTAATCACCCAAAGCAAGACAAATGTCACCAATGTAGCCAGTTCTTCTGTTTTCAAGTCTAGGTTGGTGAATTGGCTTTCCAGAGAATTCCCCAGCAAACTTCCCAATCCCACACCTAAAAACAGACCTGCCAGGGTTAGCAACACCGCACGACCAAATTGTTGTTCTTTCCGATTGAGGAAATAGATCGTGAATCCGAAGCCTATAGCCATCACCAACGGCAAAATCGAGTTTCCGGATGAGGTGTCAAGGACAGTAGCACTGCTTAAGATTAAGAACACTGCACTCGGCCAGATTATGTCTTCTCTTGTCGGAGTATCCCACAACCGTTTCAGCCACTCAGGAGAGTTATTAACTGGTGTTTGGGGAAAACTCGGTGGAGCTTGAGAAGCCTTCTCCGGGAAACGAATGCGATCAGGAACTTTAATCTTTCCTTCCTGGCGCATCCTAAGTCGATCCATAATAATGGCATCGTAGGCCGCCTCTACGGTATCTAAAAGCTTTTGGTTACCACGATGCTTTTGGATCAGGCGACCTTTGGCATCCTGAATTTCATCAAAGGACGCTTCTTCCGTAACCCCAAGCTGATCATAGGGATTGTTATCACTCATTCAAGACCTCCGAGACATCCCTTGTTTTCACATACCTTCTTTTCATTAGTATGACAGCAACTTTAAACTAGTTATGTATATGTTAAGGTTAGGCACGAGAAACTCTCAACCTTGCTCTGGGTAACCACTGTTCACAGAGTCGTCTTGGTTGAGGGTGGTGTCAATGCCCCTGGGTGCTAGTGTAGCTTGATCTTCAAACAGCAGTGCCGCAGTGAAGTCAACACAATGCCGGTGCATCTCAGTTTTTTGGCCAAATCACCGGAGAATTCCTGAATAATGTTAGAACCGTTAGTAAATCCATATAGACTCATCAAGGCTATGGGTTTTTTGCTCTTTAGAACAAGAAAAAAAGACTTTTTGCCGTGGTTCGGGAAGTCCTACTGTGGGGGAATTTTGAAAATAACTGATCTGCCTATGCGATTGACCAACTATTGGCATTGCCTAATAATCTGAGGATAATTGTCTACAATGCCCAACAGCACCGTTGGTGTCAAAACACTCTGCGTCTTAAATTTGTGATCCCGTTTTCCGTGGAAAGTTATGACCGCCGCCAAGATTCTTGTCGTAGATGACGATCCGGCAATCCGAAATTTAATTCTACGCTTCTTAAGTCAAAAGAATTTTCAAATGCAGGCTGCTCAAGATGGCAAGACGGCTCTTGCCACATTTGAGCAATTTAATCCAGATTTAGTCATTCTAGATGTGAATTTGCCTGACGCCCTTGGCTACAACCTGTGTCAGCAAATGCAGAGCCGCACTGATGTCTTTGTCCTCTTGCTCACCAGTCGGTCGGATGCTGCTGACAAAAATCAAGGATTTCAACAAGGTGCTGATGACTACATCACCAAGCCCTTTGATTTACAAGAGCTGGAAAATCGAGTTAGAGCAATTTTGAAACGGAAGCGGGCTGTTACTGCTACTGAAGCAGAACGCCTAGTCTTCGACCATTTAGTCATCGACCCAGGGCGCAGGGAGGTAACTATAGACGAAATACTTATCCCTCTAACTGCTCTGGAATTTGATCTACTCCATTTTCTGGCCTGTCATCCGGGTCGGGTCTTGCGCCGTTCTGAGTTAATCCAGGAAGTCTGGGAGTACGATTATGTGGGAGATCAGCGAGTAGTTGATGTCCATATCGGTCAAATTCGCCGTAAAATTGAGGTGAATTCCAGTGACCCTTCCTTGATTCAGACAGTTCGAGGTGTTGGCTACAAGTTTGAGGCACCTTCTACTAAGAAGAATGAGAAAAATGGTAAATCCAGTAGCTAACTCATTGTTGACACTCCACGACTATTCAAACCCCTTGCTCGTGGAGCGTCAATGGTTGCCAAGGCAATCGACTACTGAGTTACCGGACTAGAGTTAAAGAGTCGTCTAGTAGAGCACGGCGGAAATAAAGATAGGATTCAAAAATAGCAAAACGCTTATGTAATAAGCATTCAAGAATTGTTAATACCATAATTTTTAATTCCCCGCAGCAGTACTAGTCATCATCCCTGCTTTGGTCTAGCCTCTTGCTGAAATGGCTCGAAGTCCCTGGGATTAGCTTTTTTGAGAGGGAGTCGTAGCATGATTGTTTGATTCTGCTGTATCAACTTCTGCTGTAGCAACTTCTTTGGTGGTAATTTGATCAGATTCACTTGGGGTAGGGGTGTTCAGCCCTTGCTCTATCTGTTGTGCCTCTAGCTTAAACTGATTTTCAAACTCCTTGGAGGCATCTTGAAAGCCTCTAATCGCTTTACCCAGACTACGACCAATTTCTGGCAACTTCTTAGGGCCAAATACTAATAGGGCAATGACCATAATCAACGCCATTTCCGGTAAACCCATACCAAAAACGTTCATTATATAACCTCCTGGGATTTGTCAAGTGCTGGTTTGCTGTTACTAGTTTGCTGTTATTAGTATTCCACATTTGACCCAAATTGACCGCTGTTCCGTTGAACTAAGCCAGTTGAACTAATCCAATTTAACCAAATTATTTTAACTAAAGGTATTAATCCCAGGGACTTCCTAGCCTATCCATTGCTGTCAACAGCATTAAAAAACCCGGACAAGCCGGGAGGGAGCTGAAATATTTGAAATGTTTGATTAGCAGTTGAGCCTGGCAGTATACTACTGCCCTAGGCTTGTCCAATCAACATTGAAACCTTGAATGAGGATTGATTTGTTGTAAATCTGCAAAATAATCAGCAAAAAGACGAAAAATAGCCCCATAAAGACTCCCATTACAGGAGTAGTGCCCCAACCTGGGGCAACTTTACCATATTCCGAGTTAAGGGGTTTGAGAATATCTCCTAGCCGAGTTCTTTGTGCCATGGGTAAATTGAGTTTATGGTAAATTTAGATTTATGTTAATAGATATTGTGACTACTCCCACATCAAATTAAAGATTATGATGTGGGCGCGCTCTTACTCACGAATGAGAATTGCTGCTCCTCGGCGGAAGCCGACGCGGGGCGCGTTCGATATCCTGTACCGATTTACCACAGCCATTGAGCGGCAGTCCAACCGCCATTAATCCACGATTCAATAGGTGCATTTTCCAATGGCCGGGGAACCCGGCCTTGGGTCGCACCTCAATATTGATACCACTGTTTCAGTCCAAAATCAAGAGACCCCGTCAGGCAATTCCCCGGAGACGAAACCTTAGATAGGGTCGCCTTATTACAAAAGACTTAACCCTTTTATGCAAGACGGTTCGCGGAGCGGCTATGGGCGAGCATCACCTATAAAGGCGACCCTATCTTACGGTAACTTCTAACCCGCTAACCCTTACTGGCACTGCCAGACGCTGCTTAACACGGGTATAACGGGAGACCCCAAGCCTTGTGTAGGTTGGAAATTTTGTGAGCTACCGACCTTAGTCGATGGATACCATGTATCAGCTTACACTAAGGAGGCACTAAACCAAAGACATTTATGCTCAACAAGCCGCTTGAATTCAATGAATCCAGACTCGGCAATAGTTTGAGAGAGTTTGCGCCAGCTGCACATCCTTAAGACATGTTTAACTTGCAGGACTATCAAAGCGTGGTTTTTGCCTAAGTACCTGGTGAGGTAAGGGTCGTGGAAATTACAAATTTATATTTGCCGGATGTGGGGCTACATACCCAGTGATGACGCGCCACGTCACCTTTTCCCAAGACAATTAACACATTATTAACACAGTACCTTATATTTGTCAAGCCTGCCGTTCACCACAAGTAATCTTTTTGAGGGACTAGGATTTTTTTATCAACAAACATCAACAAAAGTACACGAAAATCTAAAATATTGTCGAACACTGTCTAACACTGTATAGTATTTATCAGTTTGGCCATGTCTGTTAACAGTGTTAAGATTATGTGCTATTCTTAAAAAAAAGCAATAAAACTAAAATTTGTTAAGACAACATCAAAAAAAGCTACCATTGACTCTGATTCTACTCCTAACAATAGATCCCCTTTAGCTCGCGTTTGGCCTGATCGTTAAAGCACAGGTAGGGGTAGCTGCTCCCATGCTCTCCCTCAAGTAGTCAGCTAAATGTGGAGGTTTGTCGAGGTTTTAGAGAGCAGAGTCTCAAAAAGAAAACAAACTAATATTTTATTTCAGCCATGGAACCCGCAATAGTCCTTAGCATTGTTATCCTTGTTTTTGTGATCGGTATCACTGGTATATCCATTTACACCGCTTTTGGACCCCCTTCAGCGGAATTAGTAGATCAGTTTGAAGAACATGAAGACTAAGAAAATGGTGTTCCATTCAAACCGGGAAAGTCACAAGCGATTAGGGTAGCACAACTCAACTATCAGTTAACCGCTACCCTTAGGCAAAACATAGCCTTGGGCAACAGACCAAGCATTCCCTTAAGCATAGAAGGTAGATTAAAACTTGATCGTCAAACTGTTGTCGTGTCCATTGAGTTCGGAGCCTTGAGGAGCCGGAATTTGCACGGTAAATGTAGTCCATCTCTGAGAGCTTTCTACCTGAATGATGCCGTCGAGCTGCTTGACTAGCTCCTTTACCAAAGCTAGACCTAATCCTGTACCACCTCTCTTCCAAGGATCAGCATTAGGAATGCGATAGAACTTATCGAAGATGTGGGGTAATTCCGTATCAGCAATCTCAGCTTGATTGCTGATTTTAAATATTACCTTGGGTACGGTATATGATCCGACCAAATCCTGATTGTTTTGGTAAAAAAACTCAAGAATAATCTGCCTGTTGGCTGGAGTATATTTACAAGCATTGTTGAACAGTTCTGTCACAATTCGCCCGAAGCTGGTCTTGTCAATCAAAACCGATGGCAAATTATCTGACAGAGTCAACTTCAGGATTTGCTGTTGTGCCTGGATACGGGAGCAAAAGGAATCAATGATTTGGTGTAACCAGATTTTCAAGTCTACTACTGTTCTCGAAACCTGATAAGAGGCGGTTTCTAAACGCTGCAAGTCGAGTAAATCGTTGATTAGTTCAATTTCTCTGTAACACTCAGATTCTAAAATCTCTGTATAGCGCTGTCGTCGTTGACTCTCCGGAGCAATTTTGAGCATCTGTATTGCCATTTTCATATTGGATAGAGGTGTGCGCAGTTCATGAGAAACGGTACTTAAGAAATCATCTTTGAGCATGTTTAGTCTCTGTAGTTCCTGGATTCTCTCTCGTAGTTGTTGGGTGCGCTCAAGTACTTGCCGTTCTAAGTCGGTGTTGAGGTTAGCCAGACGCTGATAAAGCTGGCCTTGCTGAATTGCGATCGCAAGTTGCTCAGCCATCGACTGCACCAAAGTCACTGCGCCATCAGACCATTGGTAATCACTATCAATCTTGATCAGGCACAGTTTTCCCCAAAGGCGGTTTTGAAACCTTAGTGGTACAAGTAACCCATGGCAACTATCCTCAAGGTTTAAGTTGCAGCTATTGTTAATACGCACCACTTCGAGATTTTTGATCTTGCGATTAATCTCATTGTCCGCATCGGGAGTTTCAGCCCCCAAAGGGCTACTCAAGTTAGGGTGTTTACTACATTGAGATACCGTTAACCAAACCTGCCGCTGTGGCAGATATTCTTGAATTTCTACTAGGTCAACGTCCAACAGCTGACTAATTCCTTGAGTGGCTGTGCTAAAAATCTGCTCTAAATCAAGAGAGCTACGAATCTTTTGAGTAAACTGATTGAGCGTTGCTTCCCGTTGGGCTTTGAGTTGGTTTTCCTGATAAATTTGAGCCTGCTGAATCGCAATTCCTACATGGTCTGCTACTGATTTCCACAAATTTCTTTCCCAAAACTGCCACTGTCGTGGTCTACTACACTGATGGGCAACCAGTAGTCCCCACAGAGGTGAGTCTTTAGGTTGGTTTTGGTCTAGTTGAGGGTCACAAATGATCGGAACTACCAAGTTAGCAACGACTTGAAACTGAGCTAGGCAATTAACTTCATAGGAGGACAAGCCCCCAGAATCAGAATAGATATCTTCAATCGCTTGGATTGGAGCATACCGGTACTGATTAGCATGGGTTTCCCAGAAGTGGGGATTATACATTTCCCTACCTGTAATCGGCTGCCAGGGTGATTCTACAGACTCTACTGTGAATCTACCTCTCCAATCCGACTCGAAGCGATAAACTGCTACCCGATCTGCTTGTAACAATCGACGAACTTGATTAACTGTGGTATTTAGAATTGTCTCCACATCTAAAGACTTACGAATGCGGGCTGCAAAGTTTTCCCGAAGGGAATCACCCATTGCCTGCCTCAGCTTATCTTGAGCCACCTGGTTAGACAGTGCGTTCGCGTAGCGTGGCCTATGGCCAATCGCGTAGCGTGACCTACGGTCAATCTCTGCCTGTTTGCCCTCTTTAGCATCAACGACAGTTGCTACAAAACCAATCTGTTTCCCTACCTGATCTTCCAGGACACTAATCCTAAAATCCCTAGCCAATTGGCTACCGTCTTGGCGTTGAATGAGCAACTCACCCTGCCAAAACTCTAACTGGGACAATTGAGCAAAAATTTCTTTGATGGCAGCATGACTTCTAGGGGGAAACATGATCTCGGATAGCTGCGACCCAATAACATCTTGGGCTTGCCATTGATATAGCTTACAGGCATAACTATTCCAATGGATAATTGTTCCATCCATATCTATGGCAATAACCCCAATAGGTAAGTTATCTAATAAACAAGCCTGAAAGTGAATTTGCTCTTGTGCCTTTTGGTATTTGGTTTCCTGAGCTAATAAAATTTCTTGAAGCTGCTCACAAGCTGCTTCATCGACTGTAAGCTCACGTAGAATCTGGAACTGCTCTAATCTCATCATTGATGTCTCAAAATCGAACGATCAGCTCTCAATTCAACAGTTACCATCAGCAAATGTAGCTGTAGTGACTGGGGTGGTTGTATTTCTCACATCAGCCTGTTTTCTATTCTTACCTGTACTCAGATGCAGAAAGTTGAATTGATTTGCCATAGCTAGTTGACTAAAAAATTTCCATATATACAGCCATAGCATTCCCAAAACTATGACTCAGAGCGACAATTGTGTAGAAACATTGATCTAGCAAGCAGGTCAGAACGATTACTTTACCAGACAGCTGAGTAGATTCTTAACGGATCACAACCGTTGCTCATACTCCCCTGAGGTTAATTGTCAACCAAACCCCCAACAAACTACGATGTCCTCTAATTTAGAACAACTTTCGGCTCAGCTGGAAAGCCCTAACATGCGCGATCGCTTGATGGCTCTGGCATCACTACGGGATGTTCAAGCCAGTGATGCCGTGCCCCTAATTAAAAAGGTACTTGATGATCCCAATTTACCAGTTCGCTCTATGGCTATATTCGCCCTGGGAGTCAAGCCTACGGAAGAATGCTACCCAATTTTGGTCAAATTCATGGCAACTGACCCAGATTACGGAATTCGTGCTGCTGCTGCTGGGGCTTTGGGATATCTAGGTGACCCCAAAGCCTTTGAACCTCTAGTTAGGGCGTTCTACGAAGATACTCAATGGTTGGTACGTTTTAGTGCTGCTGTTTCCCTAGGTAATCTCCAAGATCCCCGTGCTCGTGATGTGCTGACCAAGGCGTTAGATAGTCAGGAAGTACTAGTCCAACAAGCTGCTATTGCTGCTTTGGGGGAAATCAAAGCTACAGAAGCTATAGACGATATTCTACGCTTTGCCCAGTCAGAGGATTGGATAGTGCGTCAACGTTTAGCAGAAGCCCTCGGTCAACTGGGTCAGGACAAAAGTATCTCGGCATTAAAGTATTTGGCAAAAGACAGCCATCCTCAAGTGTCTGAAGCTGCTCAAATGGCTATATTGCGTTTGTCTGAAGCCTCAAGCTAGTGTAGCATCCTGGTAATTGGGCTAATCATAGCGCGATAGAATCAACAGTGCACCACTTGATTCCAATTACCAACATCACTGATCTACCACGATCTACCACAAATTTTTACAATCTTAGCCAATGGATATTAAAGAGTTTTTTGAGCAGAGTGCTGGCAGATGGTTTTCTCAACGTACTAGTAATCATATTACCTCTCAACCCATGAAAAATGGTAAGTCCAACATCACTATGGAAATGCTATCTGGTGATGCCCCAGAGGTGATAACACTCTGTAAACAATACCAAATAGAGCCTGGTATGGCTATATTTGGTTTAAAAGTGATTTGGGACGGTACAGTAGTAGGAGAGCAGAAAAAGCAAACTGGTTCCACTGTTGTTGTAGCTGTTCCCAACCCAGAAAATCCTGACATTGGCAAACTATTGCGAACTAATGGTGATGTTGAAGAAACTTCCTTTCTTGATGCAATAGCGAGTGGGGGAAACCCCCTTTGGCCGACTGCATCGCTAAAATGTCGTTACAGTATCAGCCAGGATGATGTTTTAACAATGATTACAGAGGGGAAAACTCTATATGCTGAAGAACGTTTTTGGTTTGCTAGCCCTAACTTTCGCTTACGAACTAACGTTCTCCAGCAGGGGGGGCAATTAACCATGGCTTCTTTGGCCACAGAAATTCGTCTTGGTGTTACCTGAAAGGTAAGCATTCAGTCAGCTATCAGCTATCAGCTATCAGCTATCAGCTATCAGCTATCAGCGAACAGCGATTAGCGCTACGCGCACGCTGTCTTGATGCAATAGCGAGTGGGGGAAACCCCCTTTGGCCGACTGCATCGCTACTTGAGGTGCTTTTGAATAAAACAGGTAAGCATTGGTTTAATCTGAGTTACCTCCCAGGGTCGAAGCCTGTGCCACAAGGCACCTCAAGTAGCGTGAGCCAAAAGCTCACGGCTGACCGCTGACCACTGACCACTGACCGCTGACCGCTGAATGCTTATAGTCTCAATTATTAGTATTTATGTTATTGACTACAAAAGGCTTATCGATAGGTTTTGGTTCTTTACTGTAAGCACTTTCCAGGACTTTGTTCCTGACTAAATTTGCCTCATATTCAGAAAAATAGCCAATCAGGGTACCTCGCCACACTTTCCTGAGCATATATCTCTCTGATGGCACCTGTATATAACCGGCTGGGGCATAGTTATCTTTTATAAATGAATCAGACTTAATCACCTGAGAATTTTTAATATAATCATGTTTTGATTTAAATAGCTTACAATTGTAATTGTAAGCCCATTTGTTAGATATAACGACTCGTTTAAGATTTATTTTATTCAATAAATAACTTGTTGGTACAAAAACAGCAAATTTGCCATCAGGAATCTTAGCACAGGCTCGGGCAGAGTAGTTTTCAAAAATTATTTGGGCAAATAATGTCAGCTGTATTCCAAAAATTAGTCCGGCTATTAAACCAGAAAATAGGGGAAAATAAAAACTTTTTTCATGCATCCAATTTACCTCTATTTACTGTGACTAAAGGACTTTATAATGGAATTAATTATATAAATTAATCGCTAGATATATACCTAATATATTAAATATTAATGAAGATTACTTGATAGTTTGATGAAAGTTTATAAAAAATAATTTAATCACAATGGGGTATGCCATAGGGGGATCAGGGAGGATTTGGTATGATTAGCTCCGAACGCGCCCCGCGTGACCAAAGGTCAATCGCGTAGCGTGGCCTACGGCCAATCATCCCACGGGGATTAATCGTGGGATGGTTAACTTTGATCCAAGTTAACAGTGGCCTGAGAAAGACTCTGTGCCTCTGACCTATTTTCAACCTCCTGATCTTCCGCTGAATCACTGACCTGCTTATCGACTACGGTAGCTGTGACTGTACCAGAGTCTTGGTGCTGGACAACTGCCTTCAGCTTTTGGTAGACATCTGAAGAGTCTGGTGGTGGATGAAATTGGTGAATTGGCTTCTTGTTAAGCTCATAACTTGACCAATCTACATTGTAGCTAGGACTAGCACGGGCTTTGGTCAGAGGCTTTGGGAAGCTTTCTCTGGGCTTGACTGATTTTTCAGGTATTTTGGATGATATGCTCTTGGCTGGGGGGGAAGTGTCCTGTTGGCCTGTTGGTGGTGCTTGGAGTGTCTTTGACTCAAGCATCCCTTGCTCTGGTGTAGTTTCATCGGAACTAGTACCTAGAGAGGTTTCAGCAACATTGTCTACCCACTGTAAACTTAGTTCTAAGCTCTCGGTTGTGGATCTACTATCAACCGGAGCGGTTAAATTTTGGGGAAATTTACGACAAACCATCCGCTCAAACTCATGATTAAAGCGATATATAGGCTGTCCTCGTCGTAACCAGACTGCCAAAATTTGCTCTACAGATATCGCTTTGTAACGCCCTTGATAAAGTGCCTCAATCACCGCTAGACGCACCCAATTGGCAGGATAGTTCTCAAGCCATAGATTGACTAATTCTTCTACAGTGTAACCCCTGAGCTCAAACCCATAGTGACTGAGCAAGGCAAGGGCATAGGCAATGGCTAAATCTGAGTCATTGGTCATGGGTAAAAGGGCTCAAGGTGGGAAGGTGGTACGATTCCAGGTGGAAAGGTCGCACATGTGGCAAATTATTGACGCACAGCGGCTTCTGGCAACGTCGCTTGGTAATATAACCTATATCCTGCAACCAGCAACCTGCAACCTGTAACCTGCAACCTGCAACCTGTAACCTACAACCTGCAACCTGTAACCAGCAACCAGCAACCAGCAACCAGCAACCTGTAACCTAGAACCTGCAACTAGTTTTGGTAGTGAGTTGGTTGGTCAGTGAAATCAGGACTTAGGACTTATGACAACACTATACGGTGAGTTGAACTCAGTGACACGTCCTGTCTTCACCAAGGCCTGATCGATAAATGCGAACGCGCCCCGCGTGGCCTACGGCCAATCGCATCAGCTCGCTTTGGCTTCTCCCTTGGGATGGAACAGGGTTGGGTTGGGGTGGTTAACGACAATTTTGGCGATGGTAGCGTACGCAACTGCTTCGGTAGCATAAGCAGGAATATCCTTCCAATCTTCATAAATTTTAGAAATGTCAGAAGACTCTTTCACTGACTTCCCTAGAGTTTTGGCTAAAGACAGCCCATTGACTAGAGAGGCAATCAAATCAACACGGCGCAAGGTCTGCTGAGGATGGAAGGTTTGGTCTGGGTATCGAGAGAGAAAACCACCACGATAGGATTGGTTGATAGCTGGTAATGCCCAGAAATTCAGGGGGACATCAATAAATTGGGTAACTGGACGGATTGGATTGGGGTCAAACACTTTCACCAGTAGGGCAGCTTAATCAGCCCAAGTTAGAGGGGCATCTGGTTGAAAGCTGCCATCGGCAAAGCCACTAATCAGGTTTAGACTACCGAGGCGGCGAATAAAATCTTCTGCCCAGTGTCCAGGTATATCGCTAAAGGAGGTAATGTCAGGGTTAGGGTTAACAATATAAGGAGATGCGAACGCGCCCCGCGTGGCCTACGGCCAATCGCATCTGCAGAGCCTGTGGCTACCAATGCTTGGTAAATCAATGCTGCCACCTCAGCACGGTTAATCGGCCTCATGGGATTGAGCTGATTGGGTTGGGGATAATTCACTACCATTCGTCTTTGAGTTGCTGTGGCTACCGCTTGGGTAGCATAACTGGGAATTTGAGTGCGATCGCGATAAAACCCGAGTTCGCTAGACTCACCACCTGTTAACCCCAAACCCTTCACTAGGGATACCAGACCTTGCACTCTGGTCAGATTTTGCTGGGGGCGAAATGTTCGATCGGGGAATCCGGAAATAAAACCCATAACTGCTGCTTTCCGAATTGCCTGTGATGCCCAAAATTTCGCGCTCGAATCCACAAACTCCCCTCTGCCTTTACCCACCTGCCGTGGGCTTTCAAATGTTTTGGCAATAATTGCTGCATACTGTGCTAAGCGTGAGGTTGGCTTCTGGCTTGAATGTGCCATCTCCAAAGCCACTAACTAGTCCTCTAATCACTAATTCTCCAATAAACTGGCTTGCCCAATGACCTGCCAAATCACTGAATTGAAATGGACCAGTCTGTCGGACTGGAACTTGAGATGAACGTAACTCTACCGCACCCTCAATTCTAGATGGATTGAGCTGATTGCCCACCGAAACTAAGCTGACAGAGGTGCTATTTTGGAGATCAGCCTTACCATTATTGCGCAGGATATTACCCGCTGGGTCTTGAGAATTGCCTAAATCTGGTCTAGCCCTACCATTAACCACTAAACCACCATGAGTATTGTTCTCAATCAGATTACGACGCAATACTGGTTGCACCTGACGCATCAAAACGATTCCAGCTCGGTTACCTAGTATTTTATTATCTGCTATTAACGGTGCAGCCGAGTCGCTGATGGCAATCCCATAACCAGTCTTTTGACAAACATTGCCTCGCACTTCCCCTTTGGCATTACGCACCAGAAAGATGCCACTGGAAGCGTTAGCGATCAATACATTATCCAGAATCATGGGTTTGGCTGTGCCAGTAACAAATATCCCTTCACGACCACAGCGAGTAAAGGTATTATTGGCAATAATCGGTGAGGTAGATTCAATCCAGAGCGCTGTCCCCAATTTGCCCGGATTAGTAACCGTTACTCCTCTTAATTGGGCCTTGGAATCCAAACGGATGGTAATATTTTGACGATTAAACGTGGGGCTGACATAGTTCCCACTGCCGGAAATCACAATATCCTTACCTTTGGTCGGTTCATTGCCGAGAACCATTACCATCTTAGGAATAACTAGAGGAAAAACTTCGACCCTAGCAGCATTATAGGTACCAGCGGCTAAGTGAATGGTAGTTCCAGCAGTGGCAATAGAAAGTGCCTTAGTCAAGGTTTTAAACGGAACAGTATCACCAGTATCGCTATCCTTACCAGTGACTGGGTTAACGTGAATAATAGATTTAACCATATTAGTCAGTAAATGGCAATTAACAATTCACACGTAATACTTAACACCTAATATTTAACAGGTAATAATTTAAACTTAATAGTTTATTAACAATACTTAATAGTTAATATTCAACACCTAACATTTAACAGATAATACTTAATACCTAATACTTAACACGTAATACTTAAAAATATGATAGAAGTAGAGCATCTAAGCAAAATCTATGGCACCACCCCAGGGATAGAGAATGTTACTTTCAGGGTTGAACCAGGAGAAATCCTAGGGTTCCTTGGACCGAATGGTGCAGGGAAAACCACTACCATGCGAATTTTGGCAGGTTATTTACCAGCAACCCATGGTACTGCCCGAATTGCTAATTATGATGTTCATGAAAATTCTATGGCAGTACGACGCCGAATTGGTTATTTACCGGAATTTCCGCCACTGTATCCGGACATGACCGTTGAAGGATTTTTGCACTTTGTTGCCCGTATTAAAGGTGTTGCTGCAGGCGATCGCACTACTAAGGTCAAAACTGCCATGGAGCGCTGTAACATAACGAGCAAGGCCAAGCTACTGATCCGCAAGCTTTCTAAGGGCTTCCGTCAACGGGTGGGTATCGCTCAGGCGATTGTACATGACCCACCGGCCATCATTTTAGATGAACCTACAGTCGGTCTTGATCCTCGGCAAATTATTGATGTCCGTAACTTAATTAAGAGCCTTGCTGGTGACCATACTATTATCCTCTCAACCCACATTCTACCAGAAGTGAGTATGACCTGTAGCCGGGTAGCTATCATCAATGAAGGCAAAATTGTAGCAACAGATAGTCCAGAAAAGTTACTGGCGGAGTTAACCGGGGGATCAGGTTATGAATTAGAAATAGATGGTGATGCACAGGAGTTACAGAAATTATTACAAGTTATACCAGGAGTTTGCCTGGTGGAACTGGTTAATGATCACAATTTACCTGGCGGACGATCTTTATTCCACATCGTATCAGCACCGGGAGCAGAACCCGCACGGGATATTGCAGCTGTGACTGTGGGAGCTGGTGTAGGGATATACGAAATGCGACGGACTCGCGCTACTCTGGAAGATGTCTTTTTGAAACTGACTACCACCGAAAAACCACTGCCTCAACCAGATCCTGATTTACAGGAGTCTGATGAAGGATGAAGGATTAATAATGAAGAATTAATAATGAAGGATTAATAATGAAGGATGAAAGTTATTTTTTCCCCCTTTAAAGAAGTAACATTAAACTAAATAATAGTAATCGTTTAACTAACTAACCTTCAACTTTAAACCTTCAACTTAATTAACTAACCTTCACCATTGAAGCTTCACCATTGAACCTTAAACCTTAAACCTTAAACCTTAAACCTTCAACCTTAAAATTACTCTATACAATAAAAAAATGATTATAATTAGCAATATATTAGCCATTTTTCGTAAAGAATTACAGGGCTATTTTGCTTCACCATTCGCTTATGTGATCGCCGGTGTATTTTGGTGGCTGTCTGGCTCCTTTTTTGTGGAAATTCTTTTGGATCAAGAGGGGATTATTAACCAAGTGGCAACGGCAGAACAATTGGGTTTACCGATACCGCCAGTGGATGTTGCCTATGTATTTTTGCGTCAATTCTTGGAAGTGATGGGTTCACTGTCGTTATTTGTGTTACCAATTCTGTCGATGGGACTCTATGCTGAGGAACGCAAGCGCAGGACTTTGGAACTTTTGGCAACTTCTCCACTAACGAATTGGGCTGTAGCCGTGGGTAAACTCTTGGGAGTGGTGACATTTTATAGCTTTATGGTGCTACCCTTACTTGCCTATGAAGCGATCGCATTTAGTGCTACAGACCCCCCCGTTCAACCTATCCTACCCTTACTAGCCCACGTTGGATTAATTTTACTGGCAGCATCGGTGCTTTCTCTGGGGATGTTCATTTCTTCCCTAACTGATAGCTCAATTTTGTCAGCAATCCTCACCTTTGCTTTGGTTTTGGGACTTTGGGTGATTGATTTGATTGCTAAAAATGTTAGTGGACCGCTTGGAGAAGCCTTAGGTCATTTATCGTTGTTGGAAAATTATAAAAATCTGATTCAGGGTGTTTTGGATACTAGTAGTATAATTCTGTTTTTGAGTTACATCTTTATCGGTATTTTTCTAACTGCTCAGTCTATTGATGCATTGAGATTTCAGCGTTCTTAGTATGTAAGTATTCAGCGGTCAGCGGTCAGCGGTCAGCAGTCAGCGGTCAGCAGACTTAACTCAGATTAAACGAATGCTTACCTGTTGTCTTGATGCAATAGCGAGTGGGGGAAACCACGGCAATAGCGAGTGGGGGGGACCCCCAAGACCGCGCTGCCTCCCCAAGACCGTAATGGTGCGTTTGACCCGTAATTAAATTCGCCACGGGTCGCACCTCTGCATCGCTTATTCAAAAGCACCTCAAGTAGCGTGGCCATTCCCGTAGCGTGGCCAAAGGCTGATAGCTGAATGCTTTCCTCAAAACCTACCAATTTCTTACAGCAATTTCTGACATCGAACTAAGACTAGTCATTGTCAGTTAAACAACACCAGACAAAACTGAGACAAAAACTGAGACATTTTGCTCTTGTCTTCCTAGTAGTCTGACATTATAGAAAGTTCAGGGATAGGCAACTATTGACCTAACACCCCTGACTGGTTATATCCTGTCCGGTGCTGGGTGATAGTGTTCTTTAGCCCAAATCTGGACAGTTTTATATTTTAAAGACAGACAGATTAGATACAGACATATACAGAAATTCTGTGTACAAGAAAACTGCTGTTTTCTGTCTGACTATCCCCAAAGGAGTAGATTATGAGCTTTCACACTGGAGAGATTGCTGTTCAAACTCGGTCTGGGGTAAGGGAAGAAGCTGAGAAACTCAGCTCAATGATTACTCCCGTTATCAAACCGGCTGCTCAGATGCTCCTGACAACCCAACAATTAGCGATCGCTAGTAGTGTGGATACCAATGGCTTGGTTTGGGCATCACTGCTGACTGGTCAACCTGGTTTTGTCCAAGTTTTAGATCATCAAACTGTTGAGATTAACTGTATCCCGATCGATGGGGATCCGTTGTACGAAAACTTGGTGAAAAATGGAGTACTGGGACTTCTGGTGATTGACCTGACTAGCCGTAAACGCTTGCGGATGAATGGCTTGGCTAGAGTAGAAGGCCAAGGGCAGATTATGATGCAGACCACTGAGGTATTTTTCAACTGTCCCAAATACATCCAGCTGCGTCATCTAGAGACTGATACCCCTGAGTCAACGCAGCCAAATGAAATTCGCAGCTTTGAGGCTTTGACCACAACCGAGCAAGACTGGATTACCCAATCTGATACCTTTTTCATTGCCAGTTTCAATCCAGAAACTGGGGCAGATGCCTCTCATCGGGGTGGATATCCGGGATTTATCCAGGTGATCAGTGATCATCAGCTAGTGTTTCCCAATTATGCTGGCAATAATATGTTTCAAACCCTAGGTAACCTGACAGTGAATCCCCATGCTGGTCTGCTGTTCATCGATTTTGAGCGAGGCAATACCTTACAACTAACAGGAACAGCCGAGGTGATTTGGGATCAGTCACGATTCACTACCGTTCCAGGAGCGCAACGGTTAGTGGAGTTTCATATTGACCAGGTCTTAGAGACAACTAATGCTAGCCCTATACGCTGGCGCTTTGGAGAGTATTCTGCCGCTAATCCTGCGGTTAAGAAGGAGAGTTTACCAGATGCCCTGGTTGTTTAACACAGGCAACAGGGAACAGGGAACAGGGAACAGGCAACAGGCAACAGGCAACAGGGAATGAAAAAGCTGATCACATAGCGCTGCATCACTTTTATGATCATGTTTTCGTCAATTCTTCATCCGAATTTCCGAGAGCCGAAGTTCTCTGTTCCCGACAACTGCCGCGAAGTCTAGTCTGTCAGAGCATCAATCAAAGCATCAAGTTTAGCCAGTATTCTTAAGGCTTCTTCTGGGTTGCCAGTTGCACTCATTGGTTTAAATCTGGTATGGGCATCAAATTCTGCTCCCCTCTCCCCAGACTATTCCCCCTGTTCCCTATTCCCTGTTCCCTATTCCCTGGGCACAGCGCTATAGTTTTTAGCTAACCTGCCACTACTTAACTCTTATTCCTTGTGTTTTGAGAGTGATTAGTTTAATTCCTGGATTATAAGTATAAACACGACGAAAACTAAGTGTAATCACTGAGGCATTCGGATCTAGGGGTTGTTTTAAGGTAATATAACCTTTAGTTGGTGTCCTAGAAGCCATGACTGTTCCATCCCAACTAGAGCCTGAATAACCTCTATAATTATTTCCTAAGTTATCAACGGCGATAAAATCTGAAAATCGGCTATCTTTATTATTGTAATTATAAGCTTTAAAATAAATTTTTAATTGGCCATTTTTCCACTTTTCTATCTTATCAACGACGAAGCGAGCGCCATTAACTTGTGGGGATGACCAATAATTTCTAAAAACTTGAGGGATTTGGCTTTGCCATTCAGCAATTAATCGTTGTGCTTCTTGATAAGATGGCGTAGGGTTATGAATCCGTTTGGCGATGGATATTGCTTGACTATACTGTCGCTGATTAGCATAGTGATTTGCCTTGATAATCAGGTTTTCTCCTTGTATTTCTAATTCAGCAGCTAGTCTTTCTAATTCAGCAGCTTTTAGTTTGGTTTCAGCAGTGTTAATAATTTGGATTGCTTGCTCCTGGAAACGTTCAGCCTTAACCTGTGCTGCCATTGCTTTGGCTTGTTGCCATTTACGTTTCTTTAGGTCTTGTTGAGCTTGTTGAATTAAATTTTGCTCACTTTGCCATTGCTTCCATTGAGTAATTAACTGTTGTGCTTCTTGGTAACTATTACTCTCAGAAGGTATTTTTTTAGCTTCAGTAATTGCTTTATAGATAAGTCTGGGGTTCTCTACTAGTTTAGTGGATTGATTTAGTTGTGCGACAGAACAGTCATTTAAGAGGCATATCGATTTTTCATTGATGCTCAAAAAATCCGGAACTTCTTGAGCTAAGTTAATACATTTTTCATAGTCTCCATTGCTCCAATGCTGTTGAATTTTACTTACTACTAGTTGCTCAATTTGGTTTAATCCGTAGGTAAGACCTAACCCTAAACTAATTACAGTAACTATAGCAGAACTTAGTCGTTTATTCAGGTTCTTTACTTTCAGTTTATTGCTAAACTCGGCTATTACTTTTCTTTGAATTGACTGTGGTGATGGAACCGATTTAAAAATACGTTCTAGATTGGCAAGACGCTTTTTAGGGTCAGGTTCTACCATCTTGTCTAGGTAGTTAAGAAATTCTTTGCTAAAACCTGAAGCTAAATGCTTGAATTTTAGACGATGATTGCTTAAATCAATTAAATTACTAATTTTCGCTGTTTTAATTCCTGTTACTAAACAAATCAGTGTCACTCCTAAACTATAAATATCTGATGCTTTATTGAGGGGTTGATTATATAATTGTTCTGGTGGCATAAATCCAGCTGTGCCAGCCATCGTAGTACTTACAGCAATTGAACTATAGGCAAGTTTTGCTAAACCAAAATCAATTAAGTAAACCCGCATTCTGTAATCTAACAAAACATTTTCTGGTTTAATGTCTCGGTGAATTATCGGATTATAAAAATGTTGGAGATAATCCAAAATTTCGAGCATTTGAACGGCAATTTGCTGAATTTGCTCTGGTGTAAAGCTTGGGTATGCAGACAAAGGTTGAGCGTTTTTGTACTCCTGTACCAAACAAACACCACCCTCAGGAGCAAAGGAGTCAAGATAGCGAGGAATCCTAGGATGGTGTAACTGTTTTAGTACCTTAATCTCACTTTCAATGGATTGGTAACCATGCCAGCTACTGTTATATTGAGCAAATTGAAATAGCTTGATTACAACTTTTTGCTTAGTTTTAAGATGGATGGCTTGATAAGTTACTCGACCACTGTGATAGTTCTGACCTAATCGTTTTTTGACTTGGTAGCCATAGTTAGAAAAATCCGGAAATTCGCTCATCGAATGTAGGTTTGTGCATCACTTACAAAATGTATACGCTTTATAGTACTCCAACTTCAACAAAATAATAACGGATTGAGTTTTAAGTAATTGAAACCCCAAGTCTATTTAGAGTTTGCGCTGATAGTGACCTGAAAGCTAGAGCTGGTAAGTATTGTGGAGCACTTGTGGCCCCCCAGTAAGTTTATACAAACTTTATATTTAAGCAAAGCATTTATACAAAGTTTACAAAAAAACTATGAAGGATAATCTTTTTATGGATAAAAATATTGTCAACTTATTCACCAATTTATAAACCGAACTAATAGTGTGGCTGGATGTGTGGAATCACTACTGAATGCTGAGTACTGAGTGCTGAGTGCTGATACCTGATAGCTAAATAATTATCTGATAGCTAAATAATTAGGACTTATGAAAATTAGTTATTTTAATTTTCCACTCTATAGCTGTCCTATGATTACCCGCTGAAGTTCCATGGGATGCTAACCATTGAGCCGCTACGCGATGCTAACCATTGAGCTGCTAAGCGATCGCATAATTACCATCTTAAGTTCGATGCGATCGCATAATTCCCCTCTCAAGTTCGATGTGATCGCATAATTCCCCTCTCAAGTTCGATGCGATCGCATAATTCCCCTCTCAAGTTCGATGTGATCGCATAATTCCCCTGTGAAACCCGCTAACGCCTAACCCCTAAGCCTAACCCCTAAGCCTAATGCCTAATACCTAGCGGGTTAAGCTGAATGCTTACAATCAGTAAGTAATGATAGTTGCAGCTCCCGTGAGGTTTGAGATGAAGACAAGCAAAACCAAGAAGTATCTCCTTTACCTTTTCTGGCTCGGGCCACTACTGACCATGGCGGGAATCACTGTCAGGATTATTACTGAAAAATGGTCCCCAGACGCATTAGGGTTACTGATTGCTGGTATTGTCATTAGTCTTGTGGGGCTAGTATTTTTAGCCCAGTTGGCCCCGAAATTTTGGCAAAGCCGTTCTACCCAAGTCGGAACCAATGCTATTATTTCTACCGTAGCTATGTTAGTGATTTTAGGGCTGATTAACTTTTTAGGGGTGCGCTATACCCAACGCATCGATTTCACAGAAAATCAGTTATATACTCTGTCACCCCAGTCCCAGCAAGTGGTGCAAAATTTACGACAGCCCCTTAAGGTTTGGATCTTTAATCCACAACCCAATCCAGATGACCGAGAGTTGTTAGAGAACTTTCGTCGGTATGGGTCAAACTTTGAATTTCAGTTTGTTGACCCTCAGCTAAAACCAGCACTAGCTCAGAAATTTGGTGTTCAGTCTATCGGAGAAGTTTATCTACAATATAAAGACAAGCAACAATTATTGCAAGCTGTTAATGATACCCAACCTCTGTCAGAAGCTAGTCTTACTAGTGGTATCGAAACTCTGACTCGGGAAATTTCGGTTAGGGTTTACTTCCTCCAAGGTCACGGAGAAAAATCCTTAGCAGAAGTAGAAGGGGGATTATCTGAGGCTGTACGTGTTCTAGAGGATAAAAATTTTACGGTTCAACCCCTTAACTTAGCTGAACGCTCAGAGGTTCCAGCCGATGCCTCAATCGTGGTTAGTGCAGGTCCGATGCGAGCATTTTTAGAAAAAGAAGTCAAAGGGTTACGTAACTATCTATCCAAGGGTGGTAGCTTACTATTGATGCTCGACCCTGATACTAATCCTGAATTGGATAGCTTTCTCAAAGACTGGGGAATTAAGCTAGACAGTAGGTTAGTGATTGACCCGTCTGCTCCAGAACGTTCCTTAGTGCTTGGTGCAGCAACTCCAATGGTGACCAGCTACGGGAATCATCCCATTACCACGGAATTTGGCGACGGATTTTCCTTTTATCCCTGGGCGCGATCGCTCTTAATTACGCCAGTAGATGGTATCCAGGAGACTCCTCTGCTAATTACCAATGATACAACTTGGGCTGAGAGCAATCCTAAACAGCAACCACTGGAATTGAATCCAGAAAGCGATCGCCCTGGTCCGTTAATCTTAGGTGTAGCATTAAGCCGTAAAGCCGAAGGGATTGATCAAGCTACTCCTAATGAGGATGGGAATAAAAAGACCTCTTCATCTCGTCTAGTAGTCTATGGTAACTCTAATTTTGCCAGCAATGGTTGGTTTGATCAGCAATTAAATGGTGATGTTTTTCTCAACACGATTAGCTGGTTAAGCAAGCAAGATGATCAAGTGCTATCTATCCGCCCTAAAGAACAAAACAATCGACGGATTAACCTAACAGCAATCCAGGCTGAGTTACTGGGTTGGACTGCCCTGTTACTTATGCCCTTAGTCGGGTTTACTACAGCTGGGTTAGTATGGTGGCAACGCCGTTAGCATTGATAACTGATATAGCATTATAGCAATTCTACGACTTGTGAGGTACAAATTATTGGGTTTTAGGGAGTAGGGAGTAGGGAGTAGGGAGTAGGGAACTTCGGAACAATAATTATCACAATTTATACAATTTATACACGGAACCCTATAAACTTATGACAATTCTACAAGCTAGTCACCTATCTCTAGAAGATGTGCATCATACCTTTGGCTTTCAACGGCAATACAATAGTTCATTAACTTCCCGGTTATCCCTAGACACTATCACTGAATTTGAGCAACGGGAGTTGGAACAAATTCGGACTGATTTTGATAATTATTTTATCGCGGGTAAAGTATCTGAAGGACTGGTAAAAGCCCTAACTGTTTTTCCATTACTGCGATTAGCTGGCTTCTATCGCTCTCCAATAAAGATTTCCTTGGAAGAAGGAATTGCTGATATTGATATTCAAGACCAGGATACCAAAATTACTGGCAGACTAGATATTCTAGCAATTAACAAAGCTCAACAGACAGTAGATCAAGTATCGTTTTGGGTCTTAGTTATCGAAACTAAAAACAGTAGTGTTGATGTATCCGTTGGGTTACCTCAATTACTGACCTATGCCTATAAGAGTTTAGACCATCAAGACTCAGTTTGGGGACTATCGACTAACGGATACATTTATCAGTTTATTTATATCCAAGCTGGCAATCCTCCGATTTATCAGTTGATGCCAGTATTAAACCTGATGGAATCGGAGTCATCGATTAAATTACTACAAGTTATTAAAGCTATAGCGCTCCTATAGCATTTCCATTTGATTTGTGAACATACTCCCTAGCGACTATGTTCGCTCTCCAAATCGAGTCAATAATTCTAGTCGAGACAATTGTAATAGTAGGGGGGTAAATTCTTCTGGAGAGAGTACCATCAATGGCTCAATGATTGCCAGCAGTTCCTGGTCTAGTTCACCAAAACGGCTACGCAATAAGTAAGTGACCATACTACGGCGTTCGTTTTGCTTGCCCTGGACTAGTCCCTCTTGTTTGCCAAGCTCGGTAGCTAATTCCAGTCGTTGTTGATATATCTGAGATAATTGCATGATTAACTCCCTCTCATCTTCTTCTAGGTCTTGATTTTGTTTGATACGTGCCTCTAATATTGCCAGCATGTCATATACTAATTCTAGGATATTGTCTTTGTACTGACTCCCGCTGGGTAGGGATTTCAACTCCTCAATCGCGTACTGTTGCACTCTACCTCTACCGAGAATTCTCAACCATAACGTTTCCGGAGTAACCGGCAGTTGGTGAATCGCCACAATGGCGGTATACAAGGATTTACCCAGAAAGTACATACCCCTGGGATAATTAACTAGATCTGGTTGAGCATGGAAGCTTTCTAAAAACTCTTCGGAAGCCGTTGGGGAGAGAATCCATAAACGAGGCAGTTGGGTGACCCTAACTTGGGCATTAGTGCGCTTAGCCTGACGGAAAAGTTGACCATGAACCTGGATCAGTTTACCGATACAACTGAGCACCTCAAATTTAGTAACTGGGTTGCGGAACGGTTCAAAAATAGCAGGAGTTGTGGCCAGTTTCCCCAGTAATCCTAGGCTTTGTCCATTAGTGGTTAGTGGCTGGGATGGCAAAAAGTAAACATCAATTTCTTGAACTTCCCCAGGCACTTTCCAGCTCGTTTCTACTTTCCCCAGGGGGTCGAGGAGTTCTTTAAGACATTGTTTGGCAAATTGGTCATGGACGTTTCTGGTCATGGAACACCCTCAGAACTATTGATTTAATTAGTCTTTAATTACTATTTAATTAGTCAGCAAAAACTCCGTCTCCACGAGCTAGTCAACCGGCACGACATTGGGGATTAATAACCACAGCCTCTATTAATTTCGCTCTCCAAATCGAGTCAATAATTCTAGTCGAGATAATTGTAATAGTAGGGGGGTAAATTCTTCTGGAGAGAGTGCCATCAATGGCTCAATAATTCCCAGCAGTTCCTGGTCTAGTTCACCAAAACGGCTACGCAATAAGTAAGTGACCATACTACGGCGTTCGTTTTGCCTACCTTGGACTAGTCCTTCTTGTTTGCCCTGGACTAGTCCCTCTTGTTTGCCCTGGACTAGTCCCTCTTGTTTGCCCTGGACTAGTCCCTCTTGTTTGCCTTGGACTAGTCCTTCTTGTTTGCCAAGCTCGGTAGCCAATTCCAGTCGTTGTTGATATATCTGAGATAATTGCATGATTAACTCCCTCTCATCTTCTTCTAGGTCTTGATTTTGTTTGATACGTGCCTGTAATATCGCCAGCATGTCATATACTAATTCTAGGATATTGTCTTTGTGCTGACTGCCGTTTGGTAGGGATTTCAATTCCTCAATCGCTTGCTGTTGCACTCTACCTCTACCGAGAATTCTCAACCATAAGGTTTCCGGGGTCACTGGTAGTTGGTGAATCGCTACAATCGCCGTATACAAGGATTTCCCCAGAAAGTACATCCCCCTGGGATAATTAACTAGATCTGCTTGGAAATTGAAGCTTTCTAAAAACTCTTCGGAAGCGGTTGGGGAGAGAATCCATAAACGAGGCAGTTGGGTGACCCTAACTTGGGCATTAGTGCGCTTAGCCTGACGGAAAACTTGACCATGAACCTGGATGAGTTTACCGATACAACTGAGCACCTCAAATTTACTAACTGGGTTGCGGAACGGTTCAAAAATAGCAGGGGTTGTGGCCAGTTTTCCGAGTAATCCCAGGCTTTGTCCATTGGTGGTTAGTGGCTGAGATGGCAAAAAGTAAACATCAATTTCTTGAACTTCCCCAGGCACTTTCCAGCTCGTTTCCACTTTCCCCAGGGGGTCGAGGAGTTCTTTAAGACATTGTTTGGCAAATTGGTCATGGACATTTCTGGTCATGGAACAGCCTAAAAACTATAGCAAAGGGAACAGGGAATAGGGAACAGGGAACATAGAAGAGGAAATCGAGAACAGGGAATAGTAAAAAATCATCTGTAACTCACAATTATTATAACCGATAATTAGTAATTTTGTTTAATCAAAAAACTGGAATCAGTTTTTAAAAACTGAGCCTAAATTTTAAGGCTTATTTAGCATCATTACAAAAATTTATCGGAATTATTTCCTACTCTTACCTGTTCCCTGTTCCTTGTTACCTGCTCCCTGCTCCCTGCTCCCTGCTCCCTAAAACCTAGAACGAAAGTACATCACCAAATTTAGAACTGCTATATAATAGTGACTAAGGTAAAGTGGGTGCATAAGGCCAGCTCGGATGAACCGTTCCATGTTCCAACCGCAGCTTGGTACAGAATAGGGGCAAAATAACTAATAAGTAAGATGACCGATTTACAAACGTTTTATCGAGCTACCAACCCCAGTAAAACCTTAGCGGTGGACAATGAGGATGATCGCAAGTATTACATTGATTTCTCTTCAGTACGCGGCGGTCAGATTATTGAAAAACTTAGAAAAAAGATTGCTATCTTTTCACCAAATCAGCCTACTTGTGAACTGTTTACTGGGCATATTGGCTGCGGCAAGTCTACGGAGTTGCTCAGGTTAAAGGTGGATTTAGAACGGTCAGGATTTCATGTGGTTTACTTTGAGTCAGATCAAGACTTGGAAATGAGCGATGTTGATATTAGCGATATTTTACTGGCGATCGCTCGTCGAGTCAGTGAAAGTCTGGAAGACGCTGGCATTAGCCTTCAACCAGGGTACTTCCAGAGGTTATTCGGCGAAGTCAAAGATATCTTACAAACACCGATGGAGCTATCGGAGGTAGAATTCTCTGTAGGGATTGCCACCATTACCAGTCAAGCCAAAGCTAGCCCTAAGCAGCGGGATAAGTTGAGAGGATATCTAGAGCCTCGAACCAATGGACTTATTGAGGCAATTAATCAGGAGGTGCTAGAGCCTGCTATCAATAAATTGAAACAGACCGGGAAAAAGGGACTAGTAGTTATTGTTGATAGCCTTGACCGGGTGGACTCTATTCAAAAGCCCTTTGGTCGTCTTCAGCCAGAATATTTGTTTGCGGATCGAGGGGCACAGTTGCGGGGACTGAGCTGTCACGTGGTTTACACTATTCCATTGTCACTGCGCTTTTCCAATGACTTTGGGATGGTGACTGAACGGTTTATGACCGACCCCGAAGTCCTACCAATGGTACCTGTGCATTTACGCAACGGTAGCAAACATGAAAAAGGAATAGCACTGCTGCGACAGATGGTGCTGGCAAGAGCTTTTCCAGATTTAGAGCCAAACCAGCGTCTGAGTAAAATTACAGCAATTTTTGACAGTGCTGAAAGCTTAGACCGTTTATGTGGTGCTAGTGGTGGTCATGTGCGGAATTTACTCCGGTTTCTCAATGATTGGATCATGGAGGAAGGAAAACTACCCCTTTCCCGTAATGGTCTAGAACGTATGATTAAGGCTCAGCTTCATAAACTTGTCTTAGCGATCACTAATGATGAGTGGGATTTACTGGGTAAAGTAGCTAAGGAGAAGAAAGTGACTGGAGATGATGGATA
>NZ_JAAHHE010000006.1:0-71579 GCF_010692525.1 Moorena sp. SIO3B2 | reverse complement strand
CGTTCTCTAATATTTCCATTTTCTTCTATTTTTAAGGCTTTTTGAAGTATTGTTTTTTGCTCTTGTGTCAGATAATTTTTTGCTGGCATATTTCCTATTATTGGGTTATTTATTAATTTTTATTATACCAATTTAAATGCCGAACAGCTTAGCATCGGAATTGTTTACAACTTGCATTTGCCTCAATTAACTTTCTTCCCATCCCCCCATGCCTCCATCAATGTTTACAATTCAGATGTAAACGGAAAAGCTATTACCAGGTTACTATAGCAATCCTAAATCATTTGTAAAATCACTGGACTTTTTAAAAACTAGCTCCAACTCCTGTTCCTTCGGGTGCATCTCATATTTGTAAAAAATAAGGAAAGTGTGGGAAGTGTGGGGCGGGGGCGCGGGAAGTGTGGGGCGGGGGCGCGGAGATTTTATTATAATTTTTGCCTAATTGCATGCATTGAGATGCACCCTGTTCCTTCTGCCTTCTGCCTTCTGCCTTCTGCCTTAAAGCAGCCCATTTCTTTCACGAATCAGATAGGATTGCTATAGGTTGCTAGGTTAAAGGTTATCTTCTGAACCTTGGCCTTTCGGCCACGCTACGCGAACAAGCAAACAAGCTTCAACCTGGAATTTCTACCTGGTGTGTTCATGTTCGAGTATGGGTCAATAGTTAACTGATTATTTTGTATTTACTTTCTAAACTAATTAATACCATTAAGAAATCCCCTGCCTTCAGGCAGGGGATTTAACCTAAGTGCTCATATCTATATTGTAGCTAAATAATGGCACATCCTCACTAAAATTAATAATTTTAAACTAAATTAATTGCTATAACTAAAATGATTAATTTTTAACAACCCCCATTGGTTTATCAGGAATTTTTTGTGAAAATAGGGCAAATAAAAACAGAAAGCTTAAGTTCATAACCTTAACCCTTAATATAATCCTGCCAAAATAGATAATTAATCTAACTTGGTATTATTACTCTAGGTGACGACATGGGATCAGAAATGTAGCACCTAATAAGACCAAACTAGCCATTGTTATTGGCTCAGGAGCAGACTCTAAATCATCAACACTCACTAAAGATTGATTAAACTTAAATCCAATCGGATGCTGCCTAGGAGATTGCTCCCAGCTGAAGCTAGCTTCATCAGTGGGATTTTGACTTGCTACCCAAGAGATACGATCATTAAGACCCTCCAGCAAAATACTGAGAATAGAGCCTGGTGCAACGGTTTGACTACTAGCTGACTGAGCAAGTGCAGAAACTATACAGGCAGCAGCAGCAAACGTTTTCAGTAATACTTTGAACTGAAAGTGATTGCTGAAGATAAGTTGTTTCCGTTCTAATAGTGTATTAAGCTTGACTGGTGAGATATCTAAAAACTTCACTCCTGCTTCATATTTAGCTGGTGAATCTAAACCAATTTTCCTTTGCCAGGCAATTTTCACCATAGAAGTAGCTGTGTAACTTATTCCTGGTAAGCAGAACTGAATTTTTTTATGCTCCCCAGTTTTTAATGGTTTGTTAATGTAAATTTTGCCACCGCCTTGACTCAGATTAACTACTAAATCATTTTGATCTGAAATCAGTCCTTCTATCTGATAATTTAGTAAGGTGATATGACGCGGAAATTTCCTACGCTCTTTGAGTAAATGAGTGTTAGTCAAATTAATCTCCTGAAAGATAGGTGTTAGGAGTTAGGAGTTAGGGGTTAGGGGTTTGGTGTTTGGGGTGCATCTGTTACTTGTAAATCTATAACTAAAGGAAGTGTGGGACCCAGGCGCGGGAAGTGTGGGGAGGGTGGGGATAGGGGGAGATAGGGGGATTTTTATTAAGGGTAATTGTCATAACATGATATTAGTCTTCTATTGTCCTGAGTGTTTTTGCATGCATTGAGATGCACCCGGTGTTTGGTGTTTGGTTAATGGTTAATGGTTAATGAGTAATGGTTTTAGTACTTAATGCCTGATGGTTAATACCTAATACCTAGAGTCTAGAGCCTAGGATCTAGGATTTTTTAGTAATTTTTTATTTTGGTTGTCTTGATGATTAACACCTTTTGAGAATTTTTGATGGTTGAGAGGATGCAGTTTTATTCCGGTTGCCTAAGTTATAGTTTTGTTTGATTAACCGATTGTAAGTTCGATAGGGCATATATTGCAAAGGATTGTAGCCAGAAAACCGTAATATCAATACACAAGCCCAGGAATACTTGCCAGAAATAATTGCTTCTATAACTTGATTTAATTGTTCAGTACTCATAAATCTATCTATATAAAGGTAGATGCAGCTAAGCAAAGGGTTTACTTCACTTTAGCAACTCCTAAGGAAGTTGTGCTAGGTGAAGTGCTGAAATGATAGCAGATGGTAAGATTACCGATCCTGCTGTGTATAAATCTATTCTTTCGAGCATAGGTTTGCGTTTAGGTTTGCGTTCAGGTTTGATTTAGTAGGATTTATGTATGTTTATGTATACTTTTTTTTTTGGGTATATGAGCATCCAAAAAATGTTATAATTACTCATTAAAAACAAAATTTAAAGTCCATTAAAACTGCCATGAACCTTGACAAAGTCCATGGCAGTTAACTTATTGGATACTAGAGGGGCGACAAGCGCCCCTCTAGGTTAATAAGTATAAATAACTAATCAGATAATTCCAATTTCTGTGTAGGCTTGTTATAAATATAGCGTTTATCACAGTTATGAGGTACAGTATTCTTTGAAGCTGATTCCCTGTTAGGTGCGCTTGACCTTGGCGAATTAAATTCGCCACGGGTCGCACCTGAAGATGCAGCGCATCCCTATTACCTATTACCTATTACCTATTACCTATTACCTATTACCTATTACCTATTACCTATTACCTATTACCTATTACCTATTACCTATTACCTAAAATACCTAAATTGTGTACCTCATAGCTATGATAATTGCTATACATACTGTTTCGTGGTAATAGCTAATCGGTAATTCCTTGGTCAATTCCCAATTTCCTTCTTCCCAATTACCAGTAAATCATCTTTAGCCTCAATCACTGAAAATGGTATAATAGTTGAAGGTTGACTGTTCTTGATGTTCACTCCTGATCAGCAACTTGACAAAGCGATGCAGTGGCTCATGGGGGGGGACTTCCATCAGCCACTGCATCAAGACATCAACTATCTTTGATTGCAACTTATACCAAGTTGAATTAAAATTAATACTTAAAATTAATACTTAAAATTAATCAGTAGTAACTGCTTACCCTATTAATCATTAACCCCATCACCCGTCATCTGTTCAAATGGTAATATCTTTTCTGGAAGCGCAATTTAGTATGAGGATTAGGTAGAGCAGGTGTTAGAAGTCTTAGCCGGATAATTTTTTAGTAACTTATTCAGCTGAAGTTGAGGCGTTGAAATAGGTGTTGCTGGCAGACCCAAAAGACAATCTATACTTTCTGGTGAGACTGTTGTAAACTGTAAACCAGCTCTATAGTTTGCTAGGGAATTTCCTCTAGATTCTTGGCACCACATGACTTTAACTGTAGCATTCACTGTGTAATTTTGTGGCCAAAAAAATTGTATTTTTATAACTTGACCGACTGGGATAGCTTTTTCACTGTAAATGGTGCAACCTCCTCGACTAATATTAACGACTGGCTGACGAGCTGAGAAGAGACCAGCCAATCGATAAGAAATGGAAGTCTGTTGGCGAGGTGATCTTCTTTTTTCTTGCATGCTGCTGGCATTAATCATACCCTTGACATTGATTAAGTAAAACGTTTGCCTGTCTTGATGCAAAGCGCGAGTGGGGGTTTACCCCAAGACCGCTTAGGTGCGCTTGACCCGTAATTAAATTCGCCATGGGTCGCACCTCTGCATCGCTTTTATTTGTCTTTATTTGTCCATTGTCTCAACCCCAGGTTTATGCTATGGTTCATCTATCTGTTTGACTCTGTATGGTTTTTGTATGAGTTTAAGAAGACTTGACACTCCCCGATCATTAGACGCGGGGATTCTGCTGACAGATTAGACTGTGGTAGCGCCCACAACCTAATTCTCGCTACGGTTGTCAAAGACCGTCTACCCAGTCGGCTTAAGTCTATACCTAGCTTACTGGCTACTTTTCTTAAAATATTTGCACTACCATTTAGATCCGCATTTACAACTGAATTATCGCCACTACGGTAAAGACCACGCTTAATACGCTTTCCTGATGCTTTCCACCCATTTGGTTTTTCGCCAAATTTAGGCAGGGAGTCTCCATCAAGGTAACTAGCTTTACTTGTGTAAGCTTCTTCAGTTACTTCTAATCGAATCCCATGGATTTCACACAATTGTCTTAATCTGTCTTTGAGTTTGCCAAGAGGTATTTGAACAAAATTTTGGTTATTCAATCGCCCCATATTAGCATTACTTTTTAAACCTTCGTTCCATCCCAAGACAATCGTATTTATACCGTATTTTAAACAGTGATTGATAATTAGCTTAGCTGCTTTATTGATGCCGTCCTTAATGCGGTGGTTACGCTTCCGAGTTACTCGATCAAGCCAACTATCCCAATAGCCTTGTGGTTTACCCTCTTTTCTGCTTGACACCTGCTTGTTCCAGTATTGGTTAAAAGCCTTCATTGCACGGGCATCAATCAAAAACGAATTGCCTAGGGTGTCAACACACGCTGCTAAATTATCAGCGGTTCCAACATCTATACCTAATGCTTCATTGCTGGCTAAATTTCTCTGGTTGTTCTGAACTGGGATTTCATAAGACACTTCTAGATAGAAGACGCCATTTTTGGGGAGTATAGTCCATTCCTTTATTTTTCTTCCTTTTAAATTACTTGGAAAAGGCAAGGTAAAATTCTTAATCCCAAACCAGCGCCTAACAGTCAAACCAAGATAAAATTTAACCTGTCCATTAACTAGTTTTGGCTTTTGACCACCTGAATTTGGATAAGTAACCTTGAACATCTTTGAGCCTTTTAAGTAGCTGGGAGGTTTTGGTCTATGTTGCAACTTTCCCTTGAACCATAGGTCTCTTAGTTTTTTGTAAGACTTAAATGCTTCCGTGACACTTAATAGTGTTTGTTGGGCTGGAGTCGAAGGAAGTGACTTAGATATCTTTGTTTTTCCTACACTTGGTTCATAGATTAAGTCAAATTTTCCAGTCAATATTAAACCTGTCTTGAAAAATGTTTGACGAGCAAAATACACCCCCATATTATAAAGCTTTCCTGACTGTTCACATAAATATTCCAAGATTGCCTTTGTTTCTTTATCCGGGTACAGCATTATTTGCTGTACTCCTATGCTCTTATTAGCTTGAGCCATTATATATCGTTAATTATTCTCGTTATATCGATTAGAATCTACACTGGTAGCGACATTAAATTCCGATAAACTTGTTTTTTTAAAAAAAGCTATAAAAATTAAACTTAAAATTTACTTATCTAGTCCATTTATCCTAGAAAATAAAAATTTTAATAAAGTATTTATCTGCAAAAATAAAGATAATTTAGCCACATTTTTTCAAAATTATTTACAGAAAGATATGGTAATTGTAAGTAGAAAAATATTAAAAATTTATCTGTATAAATATATCATCAAAATGCGATTCACCAGGTAGTCATAGCTTTGAAAGGTAGATTTGAAAGGGAGAAGTGCTAACTACTTAATAAAAGAGTTTACCGATCTTAATAAACTTCCATCTTTCTGGACAAACAGTTATTTTTTTAAGGGCAGCGGGGAAAGTAAGTACTGAAACCATTCAAAGGTACATTAACGATCCTCATCACGGTTAGCTTACTAGGTGGCTTTAGCAGGGTAAGCGCAAGAATCAATAAGCTGTGGCTTATTGATAAAAAAACGGGATCATTCTCAACAAATTAACTCTATTGCGAGTAAAGTTCTACGAGATTATAGGGGTTTCGAGCCACGAGCAACCGATATCCGACCAATGCACATGATGAGCCATTTTTTCTTGCGCTTACCCTGGTGGCTTTAGCCACTAGGTGGCATTCCTCCCCGGTCATTAGACACCAGGGCTGTTTCATTCTCTAGAAAATAGAAGATAATCAGATATAATTAATCTTAAGTACAAAAACTGAGGATATATCTCAAATTATGGCTCATTGTCTTGATGCAATAGCGAGTGGGGGAAACCACGGCAGTCGCTCATGGGGGAGACCACGGCAGTCGCTCATGGGGGAAACCCCCAAGACCGCGCTGCCTCCCCAAGACCGCGCTGCCTCCCCAAGACCGCGCTGCATCGCTTCACTGATTGCTGCCTTGATAGAATCAAAGCCATGTGCTCGAAGAAGAGTTAAAACCCATGTTTTGAGCAAAGATAAGTTTAAAGGAGCTTGTCCTGACGTTTGCGGACTAATATCTTCTTCATAGATGACGTCTTTTACCCAAGGTCGAGAATTTTCAATGAGCCAATGTCCTCTAATTCCATTGGCCAAACCACGAGATAATGGTGGTTTTGAACAAAGATAATAACTGATGCTTCTATAAGTCTCATTTCCACGAGTTCCACTGCGTTTGAAGTTACCGTAAGGTAGTGGAGCCAAAATCTGCCAAGTTTTAACCCTTCTATGCATAGCCTGCCCACCATAAAGGCTCCACTACCTAAGGTTTCGTCTCAGAGACTTTAATCACACAACCAGCTCCAATCCATTTGGGGTCAAGGTTTTCGGGTGGATCAAACACTTCAATAAGACGATAAGTATTACGGTTTCTAGTTTTTTCATAATGGGTCACTTTTTGTCGTGGTGTAAGCTGGTTTGATTCCGTTTCTATTTGTTGATATAATTTGGGTTGATTTTTTTTGACTTTAACTAGATAGTCATTCCCTGACTCGACGATGGCTGCCAGAGTTTTTTTTGACAATGAAGAGCATCAAAACTAAAAACTACGGAGATGAAACCTTGAACAGTGGAGCCTTATTACAAAAGATTTAACCCTTTTCTGCATAACCGATCACCCATAAAGGCTCCACTGTTCTACGGGAACTTCAAAACCTGTTAAATCTAATAAGTCAATTAATTCTCGAACGACGTAAATTTCGCTTTCCTGTTTGTTCGACATCATTTTTACCCCTAAGACTAATCTTCTTTGATGAGCAAAAGCCGAAACACAACTGATCAAGTTTTGTTTCGCGTTATCGTAGTTACTAACAGTATTTTTGAGGCTCTTCCCATCTATGGATATCCATTCTGAAGAGGGAATAACACCATAGTGTTGACTCCATTTATTAAATACAAGTTGGAGTTCTTCGTAATCTAAATTAACCATGACTCTTCTGATCACTGAATAAGAAGGAACACGAGCATGCATGAATTTGAAGTCTATAGCAACCCTAAATAGCTTGTAACAGATATAATATAAATATTACTCTTATTATACAAAAAATAAAATATGAATATTATAGATGAATTATCAAATTTTATTAATCAAACAATAGAGCCCAAAGAAATTAAAAGAGCCATAGCAGTTAAAATGATTCTCCAAGGAAAATCTTATCATGATATTCAAGAATTATTACAAGTTTCTCATGGGTTTATTAGTAAATGGAAAAATCAAGCAATTTTTGAGGGTGTAGACAGTTTAAAACTTAAATATAAAGGAAAAAAAAGTTACTTAAAACCCGAAGATAAAGTTAAAATAATTCAGTGGCTTAAAAAAAAAGACTATCTGATATTATCAGATTGAAAAAATCATTTACTTCATGAATATCAGGTGGTGTATAAGTCTGATCAAAGTTACTATTCTTTATTCAAAGAAGCCAAAATAAGTTGGAAAAAGACTCAAAAAAAGAATCCAGCAAAAAATGAAGATTTAGTGGAAGCAAAAAAAGCGATGCAGCGCGGTCTTGGGGGTTTCCCCCATGAGCGACTGCATCAAGAAGAAGAAATTGAAAATAAATTAGAAAACTGGCACTCGGACATAAAGGCACTTAAGCTTGCAGTGTTTATGATTGATGAATGTCATCTTCTCTGGGGAGACCTGTTAGGTTATGCTTGGGGAAGAACCAGGGTAAGCGCAAGAAAAAATTGCCCATAATGTGCATTGGCTGGATATCGGTTGATCGTGGCTCGAAACCCCTATAATCTCGTAGAACTTGATTCTCAATAGAGTTTAATAGTTGAGAATGAACCCAGTTTTTTCTCAATAAGCTACAGCTTATTGATTCTTGCGCTTACCCTGGGGGAAGAACAGATAAAAGAATACAAGTCCCTATTAAAAATCAAAAAGATAGACAAACATATTACGGAGCATTAGATTATCAAAATCAAGAATTTATAATGAAAGAGTATTCGGCGGGAAACACAAAAAACACTATCAATTTTATCAACTATTTACAACGCCAAAGACCAGGGAAGAGATTAGCTATATTTTGGGATGGTGCCAGTTATCATAATTCTCAAGAATGGCGAGAATATTTAAGTAAAATTAATCAAGATTTATTAGAAGAAGACTGGCTAATAACTTGTACAAAATTTGCTCCTAATGCTCCGGAACAAAATCCGGTAGAAGATATTTGGTTACAAGGAAAAAGTTTCTTGAAAAAATTTTATCATATTTGCAGTTCTTTTAAAAAAGTAAAGTGGTTATTCAAGTTTTTTACTGATGGTCAAATATTTGATTTTCCCAAACTTTTTAAGTATGGAATTTTGCCACAACCTATTTAGGATTGCTATATTAATCAATTCCCTTCGATGACGTTCCACAAATCTACCTAATTGTCGATAACCCCAATAACCACTCATCATTCCCATAATTATGATTAGAAGCACCAGCCAGAGAGGATGACGAAGACCATGAGGATCTCGATGATCAGGTATTTGTTTGAGATAGTCGATTAAGCTTTTTTCGATGATCCATGGGATATAAGGGAATTTAGCCCGGTTTTTCCGGCTATTGCTTCAATATACACCTTTTTGCTCTATAATGAAACAGCCCTGGGTCATTAGACACGGGCTTTCCTGCTACCTAGATCTTTATGAGATAATCGTAAGCATTTAGCGATCAGCTCTGGTCTACTAAGCTTTTGAAGCCAGGAAAACTTAGGCATTTGGCTGAGGACAGTGAGTACATGATTATTCCTGGGACTTCCCTCAAGAAGCTGATAGCTGATACGCGACACGCGCTATAGCTGAAGTCATGAGGGTAGACACTGCTGAGCTGCATGACGCTGTTGTAATAATGGAGGACACAATCTATGGCTTATTTCTGGTTCAAGGCGTTTCACTTCATTGGTGTAGTGGTTTGGTTTGCCGGTCTGTTTTATCTAGTGCGTCTGTTTGTCTATCATGCAGAGGCTTCACAGGAGCCGGAACCTGCCCAAACCATTCTCAAAAATCAGTATGAGATTATGGAAAAACGTCTCTATCACATAATTACTACCCCAGGTATGGTGGTAACGGTAGCGATGGCAATTGGTTTACTGGTCACAGAACCAGAAGTGCTCAAGCAAGGTTGGTTACATATCAAGCTGGCTTTTGTAGCCCTTTTACTGGTCTATCATTTCTATTGCGGTAGGATTATGGGACAGCTGGCTGCCAATCAATGCAGTTGGACTGGTCAGCAGTTCCGTGCTCTCAATGAGGCACCTACTGTCTTACTGATGGTAATTGTTTTACTGGCAGTGTTTAAGAACAGTTTGCCTACAGATATTACGTCTTGGTTAATTCTTGCGATGATTATAGCAATGGCTGCCTCAATTCAGTTGTATGCCAAAAAGCGGAAGCGGGACAAAGAGAAAAGCTTGGCTACCACGTCCCAAGCAGAGCCTCAGCTTTGATTATCAGCTTTGATTAATAGTCATTGGGGACCGATGTTAGTCCCCACAGGAAAGTATAATAAGGGCTTAATGTTTTTGCCCTGGAAGTTTACCGTTAACCGTTGACGTGAACTGCATCGGCTGGGTCACATGTTTTGTTTATTTTTACCGACTTAACTTATCAACCACCATTAACAAACAATCCATAACATCTTAAAGTTGCCTTATGTCCGCTATACCACTTAAATTAAATCTTAATGATGGTTCGGTGTCTTTTCCATTCACCGCCGATGCTGCCAAAAAATTGCAACGTCAGCTTTACCAACTGATGCAGAGTCTGAAAGCTGCTGCTCAGGTATCTAGTGGTGGTAGACCCAAGCCTCAACAACCGATGGAGTACCAATTTACTGGGGATGTCTTTCTTGAGATTTTCTGCAATCCCAATATCTATCCTTCTCCGTTTGCTGCTAAAGTCTTAATTACCCTCAGAGATGATCGCATCCGCTTGAGTACGGAAGCTGAACTGACTCGTGTAGTAGAAGATGTTAACCTGTATTTGGAACAAGTCAGCTGAAGGCTGGGGTGTCATTTCCAGCAATTGTTGTCCCGTGACATCCTGCCTAATGTCTCTCAAGAAACTAAGGTCAGAGGCAACAGGTGGGATAGGGGCAACAGACGGAGATGGTGAAGATGGGGAAGAATTTGTTAACCGTTTCGGCTCTTCCATAGCAGATGCACTGCACGTCCGTGGGACGTCCTTAAGAAAAAATTTATGGTAAATCGTTAGTATAAATGAACTCCAACAATCTCCTGGAATTACTGCAAACTGGGTTTCGCGCCTCCTTGGGGGCAACAGCCTCTTTCGTTGAAACCCTGCAAGACCCTCAAAAGCGTGAAGAAAGTCTGGCTCAGTTTCAGTCAGATTTCAATCAACAGGTGACTGAGTGGGCGGAAAAAGGAGAGACTACTGAACTTGAAGCCCGACGTTTTATTGAGCAGATGTGGAATCAACCAGGTAATCCCGTGGGTACACCGACAACTGGTACCTCCAGTGATCCTGCTGCAGCATCATCTAGCAATCCTGTTCAGTCCAATGCACAGGATGATATTGAGGAACTGACAACACAACTTGCTGATCTTCGTAAGGAGTTAGAGGAATTGCGTAAATCAGACAGTAATAGTTAGATTGAAATAGTTAGATTGACACGGAGCGTGAAAAAACTCAGGTCTGAGTGGGAGACTAAAGTGGGAGACTAATAGCCTAGAAATCAACCACGGGAAACAGAAACTCCGCTCAATCTCTGACATTTCTGTTCCCATCTAATGGATTTACCCACTCAGGGCTGAGATACCATCAACTCAAGGCTTTTGATTACAAATGGCAGCTTTGTTACTCCCCAACACTATTCCCTGAAGTTTGCTGATATATACTCAACCGCTGACGGTTGCCCAACCCATCTAGTAAGTCACTATAGCCTTTATCGGTGGCATTGATGGGGTTTTGTTAGTTACCTACTCGATCGCACTTTTTTGTCTTAGGATCAGCTTCTATGCCGTTTGACTGAGGTCGCTTAGTCATTTTCCCATTGTTGAGAACCGATCAGGTCAGCAATACGGTCTCTTAGCAGGAATTCGCACTGCTCTAGCTCACACTCCACACACAGCCATTCTCGAGCTGGAATATATTGGCAAAGAACGTAAATGGGCTGTTGACGACTGACAAATCCTTTATCCACTAAGCGACGTGCTTCGTCTTGGATCACATCGATTGAATAACGGATAGAAGGGGTAGATGGCACTGTGTTAACACTCATGGATATCTTATCAGCTTGATCTAAAAAACGGGGATACGATTATATTAATCCAAATTTACTTACTGTGAAATAAAATTATTTCAGTATAAGAAGTTACCATTGACCAAGATTTGTTGATAAGGATCTTCCAATACTTTGGGCAAGTTGTCAAAGTCTAACCCATGGACAGCTAAAATGCCTACTGGGTTATGACTGAGCCATTGGTCATTGGCTGTAGGAGCTACCTTTCTCTCAAACCCCCTGTCTCTCTAAGGACTACCTGGCTGCCAAACCCGTCTGACCACCCCCAGATACCATTGGTTAAGTAATCAGAATATGGGATATATTTTATTGGCTGTTTGTTAAATAAAGCTTAAATCCTTGCTTAGGGTGGGATAGGGGGCGAGTACTGTGAAAGCTGATCAAGTCTCTCTTTATGCAAAGCGCGAGTGGGGGAAACCCCCATGAGCGCACCGGTAGTCGCTCATGGGGTGGCCTCCTTTGACCGCGCTACCTCGCTGCATCGCTTTAACAGAGCTGTCCGCCTTAACCCACCCATATTCATTACTCTAGCTGTCTTAAGATTTACTTTATAAATAGTCTCTTAATAATCCGGGGATGGGGGATAGGAGTACAGCTGGAATTATCGGTGGTTTTCTATATTGGATTGGTGATTTTGTCAACTCCTATTACTTGACCAGGGCTATATGCTTCTGTTATACTAGTGGTTATTTTAAAATGTCTAATTACTATAGGTTTTGGAGTAGTTCATCTTCATCTTGTCCTCTGCTCAAGCTGTAGAGGGGCAAATTGGCAAAAATTAGCTTAAAACTCCCTAAAAATTAAATAAATCTCACAAAAGTATCTATTGTTGAGCTTTCGGGTAACAATGCTTTAAGAGCGATCGCTTGAGCTGCTGGCATCTGCCCGTAAGAAAATACATATGGTGTTTCCGGTGGCAACTCTGGCAGGAACTGCTCTAACACATAAGGACTACCGTAAATCACGAGAGCTTGTAAATCCCCAGTTTTCAACAACATCTTAAGCCATGCCCTAGCTACTGCTGTCAATCCAGCACTACCCCGAAACGGGTTACCTCGGATAAATAGCTGTAGCAGAGTAGTTTTAGCACCAACAGGATTATCGACTACTTCCGAAGGTAGGGTCGTGTGACTATCAACCAGTTGGAGTTTGTAACCCAGCCTTCTTGGTAAAGCGACTGCTGGTGTATGCTGTCCCAAAAAGTCACAAGCTAAGAGATCATCGACCAAAATTAGATTACGTAACGGTTGATTACTGCTGCTGGGTATTGATGATAAAGCTAGAAAACCTCTAGTTATCTGGGAAGCCTGGAGAATATCGGCTACAGTCGTGATTGTGGTTGGTTGAGCTAGTTGCGAGAGCCAATTGGGGTTGGGTTGAAATGTTATCGGTTGTTGAGCTGGATCATCGTCTAAGCCCGACTCCAGGACAGGTTGTGAGAGGGGGTTTTGTAGAGATGCTATTTGTTGTGCAGTGGAGTGTTCGTCTAAACCCTCTCTTTGAGAGTGATAGCCCACTTTACGTTTTGCACGACTTATGCGCTCTACTGATGCCTGAATCCGCTGCCGTGAGATCCGTCCTTGTTCGACTGCTTGACAGACTGCCTCAATTGCTGTTTCGGGATTAACGGGCATCAAGAGAATATCAGCACCGGCTTCTACAGCCATGACTGTGGCTTCATCGGCACCATAGCGATTAGCAATTGCCCCCATCACTAGAGCATCAGTCACAATCAGTCCTTCAAATCCCAAGTCTGTGCGCAACAGTTGAGTCAAAATTCGCTCAGAGAGGGTGGCGGGGTGTTGGTCATCCCAAGCTGTAATTAGGAGGTGAGCGGTCATGATGGCATCTACCCCAGCAGCGATCGCATTGGTAAAGGGAGGCAATTCAACCGTAGCTAGTCGCGGTGGTGAGTGGGGCAAGATTGGTAAATCCAGATGGGAATCTGTCGCGGTATCGCCATGACCGGGAAAATGCTTGGCAGTGGTTAAGACTGGATAGGGTCGGGTTCCTTCGATAAAAGCAGAAGCCAATTGGCTAACGATTTGAGGGTTATCACCAAACGACCGGACATTGATAACAGGATTTTGGGAATTGTTGTTGACATCAACAACTGGTGCCAGGATCCAGTTAATCCCAATGGCCAACGCTTCAGTAGCGGTGATTTCTCCCATAGTACGGACATACTGCAAAGCTGGCTCAGGATCGTTTTGGGCAATGGCTCCCAGTGCCATCGGTGGGGGAAACCAGGTGGCACCGGCAAACCTTTGACCCACACCTTCTTCAATATCAGCAGCGATCAGTAAGGGAATTTTTGCCCACTCTTGGAGTTGTTTCGACCTAAGGGCGAGTTCCACAGCACTCCCGCCTAGTAAAATAACACCCCCAATACCCAACTCTTGCAACCAACGCTGCAATTGCTGGGCTGGGGGTTCCCAAATCGGATACTGAATTTGGTGATCAAATAGGTAGCCGGATGCTCGAACCACTACCATTTGCGCCACCTGTTCTGCTAGGGAAAGGTTATTTAGATCAGGCAGTGACTTTGGGAGAGAATTCAAGCTTGTGCTCCAGAAATATCGTCTTCGAGTTGCTTGCTCTGGCGTTCTTGAGAAAGCTGATTCAGTAAGTTCAGCATCTGATCGCCTCCTTCGAGACCACGGTCTTCAATAAACATGACCTCTGGTGTGCGGCGCAGGCGAATCCGCCGACCTAGTTCTCGGCGGACATAACCTGTAGCTGATTTTAATCCAGCCATTGTTTTAGATCTTGCCTCATCAGTGCCATAGATACTGACATAGATCTTAGCGTGCTGCAGGTCGCCAGAGACATCAACGTTGGTAATGCTAACCATCCCACTACCGACCCGGTCATCTTTGATATCGTTAAGCAACATGTGACTAACCTCCTGTTGAATTAGGGAGGAAACCCGATAAACACGGCGATTTGTAGTCATGACGTTCCCTTTGTTAAAGTATGGGCATCATCGAAAGCTGCGCGCACCTAGTCTAAACCTAGTCTAAACCTAGTCTAAACCTAATCTAAACCGGACTGAAGCCGAGCATGCCACGTAGGGTGAAAACCAAGAATAGAGAAACTCCCACGACTATGCCAATTAATGCGATCGCAGTTAGGGGGCGGTTCAGTAGTGGTTTTACCAGCAAAAACAGGGAATAGAATATCCCTAGAGTAATACTGATTAGATAGCGTGGGTAACGAGATACATTTTTAAAAAAGTCTTCCATTATCCTATAAACTATTATCGTGCCATTTTTAATACGTAAGCATTCAGCTATCAACCCTTAGCTATCATGACTCATCAACAGGAGGTAGTAAACAAGCTGGGGGGTGCTGGTATCGCTGGTTGAAAATCCCTGTTCGTTTTACTCATCCGACCCCGTGTAGTTAAAGCGCTTGCTAGCTGATAGCTGATAGCTGACGGCTGATAGCTTACTTTAATACTGGTAGCACTTTTTTAGCTTCTTCCGTACTTATTCTGGTAATTTGTAATAAACAATGCCAAAAATTTCCCCCCTCTTAGTAAGGGGGGATTAAGGGGAGTTAGCACAGGATAATTAGGGGCTTTACCCTACAATCACTTACTCAACTCCTTGAGGCAAAAGCTCTCGGTTTTCCTTACGACTGACTTGCACCTTACCTTCTTCATTGACATCAACAAAGGCAATATCTCCTTCCTTAATGCGACTGGACAGAATTTCTTCTGCCAGCACATCCTCCAACAACCGCATGATTGCTCGGCGTAATGGTCTGGCACCGTAGCTGGGGTTGTAACCCTCTTCGATCAAACGGTCTTTGAATTTATCGCTTACTTCTAGAGTAATGCCTTGTTCGTACAGACGACCAAACACTTCTTTTAACAGAATCTTGGCAATGTCCTTGACTTCTTCTTTGGTCAACTGACGGAAGACGATAATCTCATCTAAACGATTCAGAAACTCTGGGCGGAAGTACTGTTTAAGTTCTTCGTTCACTAGATTCCGAATTCGATTGTATTGGGATTCTGCTTGATTATCGCTGAACTCGAAGCCCAGTTGTCCGCCACCCTTTTCAATAACCTTGGAACCGATATTCGAGGTCATGATCAGCAGGGTGTTCTTAAAGTCTACCGTCCGACCCTTGGAGTCAGTCAACCTGCCATCCTCTAGGATTTGCAGTAGCATATTGAACACATCTGGGTGTGCCTTTTCAATTTCATCGAACAGCACTACTGTGTAAGGACGACGTCGCACTGCCTCAGTTAGTTGACCACCTTCGTTGTAGCCCACATATCCAGGAGGCGAACCTACCAACTTACTTACCGTATGGCGCTCCATGTATTCGGACATATCTAGGCGAACCATGGCTTCTTCAGACCCGAAGAAGTAAGCTGCCAATGACTTAGCTAATTCTGTCTTACCAACCCCTGTAGGTCCAGAGAAGACAAAACTGGCAATAGGACGGTTGGGATTCTTTAAGCCTACCCTTGCTCGACGAATTGCTCGGGAAACGGCTTTAACCGCATCTTCCTGACCAATCAGGCGCTGATGCAGGGTATCTTCCATGTGCAGTAGTTTCTCTGACTCTGATTCAGTCAGTTTTTGTACCGGCACACCAGTCCAAGAGGCAACGATGTGAGCAATGTCCTCTTCATCTACAACTGGGCTTTCATCAGTACCCCGAGATTCGCTCTTCTTGCTTTGGGCAATTGAGCGAATTTCCGCCTTTATTTCCATTTCGCGATCGCGCAGTTCCCCAGCTCGATCAAAGTCCTGGGAGCGTACCGCATCATCTTTTTCTTTGAGGACCTGACGCAGTTCTTTATCTAGCTCTTTTGCTGCTGGGGGCAACTGGGAGTTAATCAAACGCACTCGGCTTCCTGCTTCATCGATCAGGTCAATGGCCTTATCTGGCAGGTAACGGTCGGAAATATAACGGTCTGAGAGGTTTGCTGCTGCTTCGAGAGCCTCATCGGAAATTTTCAATTTGTGGTGTTGCTCGTAGCGCTCCCGCAAGCCGTATAGAATCTCAATAGTTTCTTCTACTGACGGTTCACCGACCATTACTGGTTGGAAACGACGTTCTAGGGCTGCATCCCGCTCAATGTGTTTGCGGTACTCATCCAAAGTTGTCGCTCCAATGCACTGCAATTCTCCCCTTGCTAAGGCTGGTTTGAGGATATTTGCCGCATCAATTGCCCCTTCAGCTGCACCTGCACCAATCAGGGTATGAACCTCGTCAATCACCAGGATTACGTTAGATGCCTGACGAATTTCATCCATAATTTTTTTCAGGCGTTCTTCAAACTCACCCCGGTATTTGGTTCCAGCAACCAGTAAGCCAATATCGAGGGTAACGACTCGCTTTTCTTCCAAAATGTCTGGAACATCATTGTTAGCGATTCGTTGGGCTAAGCCTTCTGCGATCGCAGTTTTTCCTACCCCTGGTTCTCCGATCAATACTGGGTTATTCTTGGTACGGCGTCCCAATATCTGGATTACCCGTTCTATTTCCTTTTCCCGTCCTACTACTGGATCTAGCTTGCCTTCACTAGCCATCTGGGTTAGGTTCGAGCCAAACTCATCGAGAGTAGGAGTCTTTGTACGACCTTGAGAGGCTCCTGCTGTGACTTCCGCCGTTTCACCCAACATTCTGATAACTTGGGTTCTGACTTTAGACAGGTCTACTCCTAGGTTTTCCAAAACCCTAGCCGCTACGCCTTCTCCCTCCCGTATTAGCCCAAGTAGCAGATGTTCTGTACCAATGTAGTTATGGCCTAGCTGGCGAGCTTCTTCTAGGGATAGCTCCAGAACCCGCTTTGCTCTGGGGGTAAAGGGGATTTCGACAGCAACGAAGCCGGAACCCCTGCCAATAATTTTCTCAACTTCAATCCGAGCGTCTTTGAGATTTACGCCCATAGATTTGAGGACCTTGGCAGCTACGCCAGTTCCTTCTCCAATCAAACCCAGGAGGATTTGCTCTGTGCCTACGAAATTATGACCTAGGCGACGTGCTTCTTCCTGAGCCAGCATGATCACCTTAATGGCTTTTTCTGTAAAGCGTTCAAACATGGCGTATTCCCATCACCTGTTGCATGCCCGTGTAAGCTGATTCTAGCACAGGTAAATCAGCCCACTGTTGATTTTTACACAACTCGCAGCAATTGAAACAGTTATTTACTTACTTCCCAGCCATTTCTGGCGATTAGCCATTAACCAATTTCCAGGTCAATCTCTGCCAAGCGCTGTTTAATTTCCTCGTAACAATCGGCCATTGTTTTTTCAAATTCAGGGGTTTTCAGACCCCCTCGCCATAAAATCAGAGCATCCTCCCCAGTATCTTTATAATATTTCCTACGTCGTCCAGCTTCAGTAAAGCCGAACTTTTGGTAAAGAGCCAGTGCTGCTTGATTAGATGGTTTCACCTCTAAGGTTGCCCACTCTAAATTACGCTGTTTAGCATCTTGTAGCAATGAATAAAGCAGTAATTGACCCAAACCTTGACGTTGGTAGTCAGGATGCACTGCCAGAATAATAATATGGGCTTCCTCCAAAATTGACCAAAAACAACCTAAGCCTACCAGGCAATTGGGTAATGAGGTGATGGGAACACCTGTGCCTTCAAGCAAAGTTGGTTTTTTGCCCCCTTTTGGAGGAGCTTCCAAAGCCAACAACTGACTGTTGGGGCTATCCAACTCTCGCTCGTAACCCGACCGAGTCCAAAGTCCACCAAAACACAGCTGATCTAGTGCCACTGCGGCACTTAGGTGCTCTGCTTTGAGGGGTTTAAGTTTTAAGACAGTCACAGCCTTCAATTGTACACTGATTAACGAGACGCAAGTTCCAACTGTAAAGCAAAATCAGGAAAATAATTACATAATGCTATCGACTCAACCCATTGAGGTTCACAATTCAGGGCTTCAGTATCTCGATTCATCTATCACTCCAGACTCAAACAATGGTGGATCAAACCCCTCACCGAATCAGCAACTGCTACCTCTAACCGCCAAAGTCAACAGCCGTGACTGCTTGGAAATTGGTGGTTGCGATGTGACGACTCTAGTCGAGCAATTTGGCTCCCCCCTTTACATTGTGGACGAAGTAACCTTTAGAACTGCTTGCCATCAGTATCGGGAAGCCTTTGCTAACTACTACCCCGGAGAATCCCTGGTTCTCTACGCTTCTAAAGCCTGGAATTGTTTAGCAATTTGTGCGATCGCAAACTCTGAAAGCCTCGGAATCGATGTGGTTTCTGGTGGTGAACTCTACACTGCTCTACAAGCTGGTGTTAGTGCTGACAAACTCTATTTCCATGGCAATAATAAATCTACCAGTGAACTGGAACTAGCTACCGAGAGTGGCTGCACCATCGTAGTGGATAACTGGCTGGAGTTAAAATCCCTGGCTTCTTTACCACAAGAGAATATCCGGATCATGATTCGCTTGACCCCAGGGATCGAGTGTCACACCCACGATTACATCCGCACTGGTCACCTAGACAGTAAGTTTGGCTTTGATCCCGATACCTGGGATCAAGTTTTTACCTTTATCAGCCAACACCCAACCCTCAACTTTGTTGGTTTACACGCCCACATTGGCTCTCAGATTTTTGAGAGGCAACCCCATCAAGATCTGGCGAAAGTGCTAGTGGAGTGTATTGTTAAAGCGGCTGACTACGATTTGCCAGTACAAGAGATAAATGTAGGAGGAGGCTTAGGGATTTGTTATCTAGAATCCGATGACCCCCCTAGTATTGATGATTGGGTCAAGGGAGTCTGTGACTCCGTTGTTGCTGCTTGCACTTCTCGGCAACTCGTCCTACCGAAACTGCTATCGGAACCCGGGCGTTCCATTGTTGGTCCAGCCTGTGTCACCGCCTACACTTTGGGTAGTTCTAAAGTCATCCCCGAAATCCGGACTTACTTGACAGTTGATGGAGGTATGTCAGATAATCCGCGTCCCATTACCTACCAATCCGTTTATCGCTCTGTCGTTGCCAACCGGATGTCAGCTCCCCTGACCGAAAAAATCACAATTGCTGGTAAACATTGTGAATCAGGGGACATTCTGATTAAAGATGCCACCCTACCTCAAACTCAGCCAGGAGATATTTTGGTGGTAATGGCTACTGGTGCCTACAATTACAGCATGGCATCTAATTACAATCGGTTACCCAGACCAGCAGCAGTTTTAGTCAAGGACGGAGAAGCCCAAGTGATTGTGCAGCGGGAAACTTACCAAGATTTAATTCGCCTAGATCGTTTGCCCGAACGACTCAGACCCAGAGCAGAAATTAGCTAAAAGCTAAAAGCTAAAAGCTAAAAGCTATTGGTTGTTGGTTGTTGGTGGTTGACTTTTGGGTAACCGCCAATCATTAACCATTAACCATTAACCATTAACTTTTTAAGAGCTAATCACTTGGCTGACGCTAAAATCAAGCCAGTTCGACTCCATCTCCATCCTTAATTCTTTCCTGAACGTTCAATGCCTCCGTTGCCGGGTCCTGTTACTGACCATAGCTGGGCTCAGTCATTGTTGCTTCACAGCATCGATGTTGGGTTGGTTCTAGCCCTTACTTATCTTGTGCTCCTCATCATTGGGGAGCGCCGCACATTATGGATGGTTCGAGGGCTAATTGTCCTGATGTTAGCCGCAGCAGTAAGTAATAGGTTAGGGTTGACGCTATTGAGTTTTGTGCTAGAAAAGTTGGTGGTTGGCTCAGCTGTGGCAATGGCTGTCATCTTCCAATCAGAGTTTCGTCGATTTCTTGAACAGTTAGGTAGAGGAGAGATTGTGCAGTTGTTTCAAGGACAACGACGTCCCACTCCTAAGCCTGACAGTGTAATCAATGAAATCGTAGACGCGGTCAAAGAGTTGTCTCAAAATCGAGTTGGCGCTTTGATAACTTTAGAAACTAATGGTCCAATTGATGAGCGGGATGTTTCTGTACCGGGTGTTCAGCTAAATGCTGAAATTTCTAAAGAACTACTGCAAACCATTTTCCAAACAACTACGTTGTTACACGATGGAGCGGTATTAATTCGTGGCTCTCGGGTTGTAGCTGCGGGGGTAATTTTGCCTCTTTCTGAGCGCACAGCCTCTCGGAAGCTGGGGACCCGCCATCGGGCTGCGATGGGAATTACAGAACGTGTCGAAAATTGCCTTTGTATTGTTGTATCTGAAGAGACGGGTTCAATTTCTTTGGCGGAAAAAGGAGGATTGTACCGACCACTAACTAGCACAAAACTCAAACAATTGCTAGAGGAACGATTTTCCCCAGTCGTGGATCGTGAGGTAGTTGCTCCAGGTCTACGCAACCTAGGTCGCCAATTCAAGTCCCAGGGACGGGTGCTAGTTTCACGTTTCCTCCGTCTTCCATCATCAACGTCTCAAGAGAAAAAATAACTGCTATGCAAACTATCCTAAACAAATTACCAAGCGACCTTTCACCAGACCGTTTGCCTAGGCATGTGGCAGTGATTATGGATGGCAATGGTCGCTGGGCAAAACGCCGAGGACTACCTCGGGTTATAGGACATCGGCAAGGGGTGGAGGCTCTCAAAAAACTACTTCGTTGTTGTGATGATTGGGGAATCAAAGCCCTGACCGCCTATGCATTTTCTACAGAAAACTGGGGACGCCCCTTAGAAGAGGTGGAGTTTCTGATGACCTTGTTTGAGCGGGTTTTGGCTAGAGAACTTCAAGAAATGATGGAGGAGAATGTTCGGATTCAGTTTGTGGGAAATTTGACCGCCTTACCGCAATCGTTGCAAGCACAAATTGAGCACTCTATGAATGAAACTCTCAATAATACTGGCATTCAGTTTACTGTGGCTACTAACTACGGAGCACGCCAGGAAATTATACAAGCCTGTCGAGCCATTGCTACTCAGGTACAGCTTGGTCACATCCAACCAGATGACATTGACGAAGCCCTATTTTCACGCCATCTCTACACTGCCAATGTCTGTGACCCAGACTTGCTAATTCGCACTAGTGGGGAAATGCGCTTGAGCAATTTCCTGCTTTGGCAAATGGCTTATGGGGAACTTTACATCACAGATACCCTATGGCCGGATTTTGACCGTGGACAGTTTCACCGTGCTTTGTCTACTTATCAGCAGCGCGAACGTCGGTTTGGAAAAGTCTAAGATTGACACTCCCTCACTAAATCACGCGATTATAGTGAGGGATTCTTAAGAGCATAAAACTCTTAATGGCTGAGCCAAACAGCCTCTAAACCCTCCAATAAAATCATCAGGCTTACTTGTATGTTTACGAATTATGTTTAATGCTCCGTTGCAATCGGCGTTGATCAGCCAACCTTTACTAGTCCGGTATAATCCACGCTTTATTCTTTTCCCACTGAATGTGTAACTTTTGGGGTTATCAGCATTCCATACAGGCAATTCATCTTTATCCAAGCTAGATGCTTTACTGGTGTAAGATTCCTCCTGTTCGATCAACTCAATCCCATACCGTTGACAGAGGCTTTCCAGCTTGTATTTGAACATATAAATCGGAATTTGGGTGAATTTTTGATTGTTTCGCTTGCCCATATTGACCCTCTGTTTTAGGTCAGGGTTGTACCCGATAACAATCTTGCTGATTTTGTTCTGTCTGCACCAACTTACAACATATCTAGCGGCTTTTTTGGTAAAATCTCTGATTTTGTGATTACGTTTTCTTAATAGCCTAGCCTGTCGATTGGTTAAGGTTTTAATACCTTGCAAGTCCTTAATAGACTGAAGTTTGGCGTTGCGTTTGTTATAGAACTGATTCTCAGACTTGATTCTTTTACCGTCAATAATAAATGACTTCTGAGTAGTACTAACACACGTAGCAAAATTATCAAGCCCCAAATCTATTCCTAAGACCTCACCAGTTTGCTCAACTTGGGTTTCAGGGTCATCCTCATAGCAATAGCAAACATCGAAGTACCTAGCGTTCTACTTAGGAAGAACTCGGATTTCTTTAACTGTTTTAGATCTAAGCCTTTCTGGAATAGTAAACTGAACTATTCCATAGTCTTTTTTGAACTGGCGAGACATAGGGACAGTAAATACCCAGTTTTTTTCCGGCAGTTTACTCCAGTCACGCTTCCTTATAGGGATAACAAGAATGAAGTACCCGTCTTTGGGAAGGTAATTTGGAATCTTGACTTTTTTCTGGTAACCGACCTTAGATTTAAGTTTGATCAGACCAAAGAAAGACTTAAAGGATCTATCAACAATCTTTAAGGTCTGTTGAGCAATATCAGTCGGCAATAATTTGTAGTTTTCATTATCTTTTGAGTGGTGATAATTACTTTCGTATCGTAGATGTTTCCGTTCTTGAAAAAAGTATTGACGGACATTATAAAGTCCCACATTGAACATATTTTTGCTCAAGTGACACATCTGCCTGAGAGGATCAGACTGTTGCTTGTCCAAACGAAGATTATTAACTTGAGTTATCATTCAGTATTCCCGCTCCCGACACTACTATTATAGCGGGAATCTACAGAACACGCAACAGATCCAGTCTCCAATTCCCAAGGGTCAGAAGTTACCCCAGCGAGCAATCCCTCGCTGGGGCAGCCTTTATGGTTGGGAGGCTTGGCTGAAAAGGGTTAAAACTTTGAGGCGCGACCCATGGCGAATTTAATTCGCCTATGGAAAGCGCGCCTCCATGATTAAGGCTGCCTTATTTTAAGGTTTCGTCTCCGGGCTGTTTGGGTCACCTGCGGGAGCACTTTATACGCCCCGTCTCCCGCGCATGAAGCGCGGGTATAACGGGAGTCCCCTTGGAGTTGAACGATGGTTATAGGTTTTTTAGTTGCTCGCCTTTGGCGTCCCTTGTAGGGTAGGTTTTTTCGTTAAAGGTTTTTTAGTTGTTCGCCTTTGGCGTTACCGTAGAGTAGGTTTCAGGTTCAAGGTTATAGCTGATAAAAGCTATAGCATTTCTCATAGTTATGAGGTACATTCAATTTTCATTGACCCGACTCCCTACTCCCTCAAACCCAAAGGGTGGGGTACCTCACCCCATTGAAAACTGCTATAGTTGGAACATTCAACCTTCAACCTTCTAACCTTCTAACCTTCAACATTAAACCTTCAACATTAAACCTTCAACCTTCAACCTTCAACCTTCTAACCTTCGCCTTTCGGCCACGCTACGCGAACAACCTTCTAACTTTCAACTCAAGCAGACCCTTCACCGACTAAGGACCACAGAAAACTGCATCTTCTATATCTTTGCGGCTGAGGGAATACTTGAACGATCGTTGAATATCTTGTCCATCTTCCCCAGACTTGAGGTAGCGCACGATTAACTCCTCTACCTCAAGGCAAAGTTCTGCTTTCCAGGTAGGTCGATCAACACGCCAGCAATGTAGATCCTTACTGTCTTGTTCACATCCTAGTCTTTTCAGCCACCTCTCTATTTCAGGTAGAGGGTGGTTATACAAGGGGGTATCACCTGGCGGAAGTGTCATATCGAGTCCGATTAACTATTTATAATTATTGGTGGTACATCAGTATAAAATTTAAAATTGTCAATGGTCACCTGACAATTTTAAATTAACAATTAACACAATTAAAATTTATGGTATCAACCCTATTATAAGGGATTAACCATAATTATAAGGGATTAACTATAATTAATATTCTAAGTTATTCTTGATCAGTTATTCTTAGGAATGGTTTATCTGGAGATTTTGGGCTGATTGGTTATTAACCGGTATTTGACTATCCAACTTAGCAGGTTTCGCCTGTTGAATAGAATTAATCTGGGGTACGGTAAGCAAATCATGACCACTGGGTTTAGAAATTAGCAGAGCAGATTCACCTTGGGTTAATCCAATAGCTATCGCTAGTAGTAAGCAGCCTAAAAAGGTTACTCCTAAAATGAATAAGACAAAAATCTCCCCAGCTGAAAGGGGGCGGTCAGTGGGATCAAGGTAAGCTGAGGACGAGGATCTTGGTGGCTTTTGATTAACTGGATTGTTTAAACTAGGGGGTGGCTGAATAACATTGAGGCGGGAATAACCAATTTTTTGGTCATACATTGCTCGTCGCTCTGGATTACTCAGGGTAGCATAGGCTTCGTTCAGCTTTTGGAATTTAATCGTGGCAGTTTCAGTGGGTAAGTCGGTTGTATCAGGATGATAGCGCTTACTGAGTTGCCGATAGGCACGTCGGATAGCTATGGGTGATGCACTAGGGTGCAATCCCAGTATTTCGTAATAGCTCGTGGGGTTTGAGCTTTGGGGATTCCTAATGTTTTGTCTGACCCGATCTTTTGCCACCGCAGTTTTATCCTAACTGGTTAGACAACGCTTTCGATTATTGTGACATCTGGAAGGATGCTGAGCTTTTAATCCTCACACAAAACCCGACAATTCCGGTAAACCAAGGTTAACTTCGTGTATTCTAAGGAGCATGGGAGCGGTTATCCTGACTCGTGCTTAGACGACTCCTTTTCAACTAAGGTTTAGCCAATTCCCTTATATAGAACTCAGGTAGGTTAAATGTGACATGCCACGCCACGAATTGCTGACAACAACAGCCACCCCAAGGTATTAACCCGAAAATCAAACAGAGTTACATCCAGCAGATTGAATAGAGTACAGCTGCCAAAAGCCACCAGATAACTGAACAAAATTAACTTGTCTTGATGCCAATCTTGTCTAGTGGTAGGGGTCGCAACGGTTGACCAAAGCCTTAATAGTTGGATACCTTGAACCATAATCGAGCCAACTAATCCACTCAAGATCAGTGTGCCTGGGATGCCAGTTTCAGCAGTCAACATTAGAGGTAGATTATGGGGATGACCAAGCCAGACTTCCATTTGTGACTGGTAAAGAGGAGTGAAATTGCGTAACCCCCAACCCAACCAGGATTTTAACCTAAAAAAAACTCCTAATTTTCAATGCTTAAGCTAAGCTTTAAACAAAGCGATCCATCACGTTTTTAAAACGTTAATGTTCAGGGGAAGCAGCCATGATTTCTAGGTGGCCACCATTGTAGCTAAGGGCTAAGCAGCGATAAGTTTACAATTTATTGAGTAATGTTTCATAGTTTTGCTAACTGATAGCATAGCGTTATATTCCTGATAATGCTGGGGTGAAGGGAGTGATGGTGATGGGGAGAGTGCTTGTGAATTTTAATTATTTTAGCAGTATAATTTAATTATAAGGAGAATTTTAATGAATCAAACAATGACACTAATCAGGAGTAACGATTATGAAAGATTACAAGAACAACGATGTAGTCAACTCTTATGAAATTGTCAACCGAGAGGAAGGGTATACTCACAACCGTAATACTGAAGAAGTCTTGTTAGCAGACCTGACTGGAATAGAAGACCCTGACCGGATTTTTGAGGGTGTGGTTGACCGTGACACTGGGATGGGACGCACCTTGGAGAAGTTGAGAATTAGCAAACTATCCGGTGGCAATGTGACCGGTGGCGATATTTATGATAATTGGTATCAGGCTGAAGTAGTGGGGGAAGAAGCAGTTGGAGGACAAACGCCCACTCCTGACCAAAATGTAACTGAAGACTTGCTGGAGTCCATGGGGATTTCTTCAGTTGATGGTGAAGCTGTGCAAACTCGAGACAAGTTAGAGGTTCGTGATCACCTCCGCTGGGAGCTGAACCCTGAATCTTCTGAAGATTACTCCGAGCACTCGAAATAAGGTACTGTTGGCAACGGATGGCTTAACGGATGTCAGGGATAGGGAGAGGGATTGATGTTTTTTTGGGGATTATTTTGGGAATTGATTAGTTTGGGAATATCGGGACTTAAACCATAAAAAACGTCTAAAAGAGGGGATATTTGCTGCCAACCTTAGTTTTCCCCTCTAGTTCAATCCCGATGAATCAGACAACTACCGCAAAGGAAACAATGATGATTTATACTAAAAAAAATTCTGGTAATTTCCTGGCGGTTTTTGTGTGACAAAATACTACAATTGAATTATGTAAGGGGCTTGAAAAATTAGACAAATTCACGTAAAGTCATTAAAGTAATCTCAACCATAGAATAGTGAAACAAATTTTCCTGAGAAGCTTTCAAGCTTTTGTGATGACAGTTCTGTTGATGCTTTCGATAGTAGCATCACTGACTAGTTACCCCGATATAGCCCTAGCCCAAACAGATTCTAACATCTCCAGCCCTGGTTCTCAGGTTGAAATCCTACATCCAACTGCTTTTGTTAACCTAAATAATGGCTCGTTCACACCTAATTTTGGAGCTGTAGCTAACATTTTCAATGGCAATGGACTGACTGGTAGCGGCACGGAACTGGATCAACTCCACGTAGCTGGAGGAAATTCAGCTAACTTTCTCTCAGCTAAGCTAAATCATTGTGCAACCGCAGCTGATGTCAACTTTGACTTTGACTTTGGCAGCCCAGTCCTATTCAATACACTAGCCCTCTGGAATTACAATGCTTTCAATACAACGGCAACTAATCGGGGCATCAAAGACTTTATCTTAGTTCTCTCTAACAATTCAGATTTTAGTGATCCAGTTTTTGAATCTTCAACCCTAACTCTGCCTAAAGGACCTGCAACCAATATTCCGGCTACTATCTTCTCTTTTCCTAATGTGGAAGCTCAGTTTGCCAGAATCGATGTTGTCTCCAACTATGGACCGACAAGTCTGATTGGCTTATCTGAGGTTCGTTTTGCCAAGATGGTTAGTAACACAACACCTATCTCGTCTCCTGTACAACCTGAATTGCCCAATTGCGTGAATTCAGATTGCAATTGTTCAGATTTCAGTACTCAAGCTGAAGCCCAACAGGTGCTTGATGCCTTTCCCGGCGACCCCCACCGGCTAGACCGTGATAAAGATGGTATCGCTTGTGAGTCACTGCCGTAAACAAAGTGATTGTATTTTGGGTTTTCGGGAGTTTCACAGTGACTTAATGTGATCCGGAGGCACCCCACCAAAAAGCCCTAACCTACTACACCAGCACTACCCCGACGAGTTAACTTTTGGGGGGTTTGGCGGGCTATAAGTCCGCGCGCGAAATCTTTGATTTGGCGTTGGGATACATGGACAAGCCAAGCCAATTGAAACCCTCGATGGGGTGATAATTGGCAATCGGATAAATAGTCTAACAAGACGGCAATATTTGTTAGACTATTTGTATGGAAAGCATGACTTACACATATCGCATTCATCCAGATATCGACCAAGAAGCAAAGATGCTTGATTGGCTCGAACAATGTCGGCGTGTTTATAATTACGCACTACGACAAAGAAAAGACTGGATCAATAGCCGTAAGTGTAGAGTTGACGCTTGTAGTCTCAGGCAGGAATATATTATCTCTGCTGACGAACCATATCCTGACTACTACAAACAACAGAACGCACTGACAGTCGCCAAGAAAAGCATTCGTGAATTTCAGGCTGTACATTCTCAAGTCCTTCAAGATGCTCTCAAGAGACTTGATAGAGCATTTAAGATTAGACAACAGAGACAGTTTGGGTTTCCACGCTTCAAGAAGGTTGGACGTTATCGTTCGTTTGTATTCCCTCAGTTCAAATCGAATCCGATTACTGGGTGGCAAATCAAACTCCCTAAGATTGGTAAGATGCCGATTGTTCTGCATCGAGCTATTCCAAAAGGATTTGTTATCAAGCAGGTTCGAGTCCTGATGAAAGCTTCGGGGTGGTATGCTCAACTGATTTTGCATTCTGACATATCTATCCCCGATCCGATGCCTCATGGTGAACCCTTGGGTATTGATTGGGGGATTTCCAGTTTTGTCGCTACCAGCCAAGGTGAATTGATTGATAATCCTCGGTTCTACATTCAGTCTCAAAGCAAGCTTAAATGGCTGCAACGCAGATTGAGTAAGAAACAAAAAGGAAGTAAATCTTATCAAGCTTTGACACACAAAATATCTTTGCTGCACGAAAAGATTGGTAATCAGCGAAAAGATTTTCACTACAAAGTTAGCCATCATCTTTGCCGTCAGGCAGGAAGGATCTTTGCTGAAGATTTGAACATTTTGGGATTGAGCAAAGGTATGCTTGCCAAGCACGTCTTGGATAGTGCGCCTGGTCAATTCTTGAATATCTTGGATTGGGTTTGTCGCAAGACTGGGACTTACTATCAAAAAGTTGATGCTAAAGGCAGTAGTCAACTTTGTCCTGAATGTGGGGCTGATGTGCCTAAAGACTTGAGTGTCAGAATACATAGTTGTCCAGAATGTCAGATCGTCATGCCTCGCGATGTGGCTAGTGGCAAAATTATCGTAAATAGAGGTATTGCAGCCGTTGAAGGTCTAGCGGTCAAGCTGGGTGTGGAGGAAGAATCGTAGGATTACCAATGAAGCACCAAGTTCTCGCAAGTTGAGAAGCCCAGGCTATATTACGTAGCGATAGCGAAGTAATTAGCGTTGGGAGTATGTCACGGAAACTTAGCACAATCCTGCCAAATTAAAAAATCTGAGCTTTAATCAATAGTGGAAGCTGCAAGAGGAAAATCTAGGCACGCCATGGGTAGGGTAATTAAAACAGCCATAGGGTTATTACTGGGATTATCTCTCATCCTAGGTATAATAAGCTGTGATAGCGCTAAACTAACTTCAGGGTTTGAACCCTTACCAGCAGTAGCTCCCCTACCGATGCCTCAAATCCCAGAGTGGATTGAGCAAATTAGTCCCATCGGCATAGCTGAGCCCCTCTCTCAAATTCGGATTCGCTTCAAAGACCCCTTGATTCCCGTTGAACGCTTGGGAAGTCCGAATCAGCGGGAAATATTACAGAAATTTGAAATCATACCCCCTATCCCTGGGCAATTTCGTTTCTTAACCCCACGGATGGTAGGATTCCAAGCTGACCAAGCTCTGCCTCTAGCCACTCGTGTCCAAGTTACCCTCAAAGCTGGATTAACTGACCTAAACAATCATAGTCTAGAACAAGACTTAGCCTGGACCTTCAATACTGCCCCGATCCAGTTAACCAATCTGCCAGCAACTCAGAGGAATCCAGAAGCCGAACCACAACCGATTGCCCTGGAGCCTAAGTTAGAGTTTACCTCCAATACTCAATTGGATCTCGCTTCAGTAAACGAGCACTTGACCATGACACCAAAAGGTCAGACTCAGAGTGTCAAGCTAGATGTAGCCCTTAAAGAACAAGAGGATGTTTCCTCAGAGTATAGGCAACCCGCTCAGGAATTTAACCCCTCCTTGCGGCCATGGATTTATACGATCACCCCTAAGCAACCCCTAACTAAAGCTACCGATTACAAATTAGCCTTTGCCCCTGGTGTGCGTCCCGCTCGCGGCAATATCGCGACCGAAACCCCTTTCGTTAGTCAAGTCAAAACCTTTGACCCCTTGACCTATCAGGAAACCACATTTTACGGACAGCCAGAGGCGGGAGGCGCTTATGGACGGTTTGTGAAAGGGGCAGCTCGGTTGGAATTTAATAATGGTTTGCTGGCCTCTTCCGCCATGGAGAATATTACGGTTGAGCCTGCTCCCAAGGAAGCTCCCAAATTGGTGCAAGCTTATGATGGCAATCGATTCGTTAACCTTAATCCTTGGGCATTAGAACCAGAAACTACCTATACCGTTACTCTCGGTGCTAATCTCACTGACCAATTTGGGCAAACCTTGGGTGAACCAATAACCTTTAAGTACGAAACAGGGGATTTAGCAGGGGATATCTGGGCTCCCTCGGATTTGCATATCTTTCCCTCTACCCTAAAACGCAATTCCGAGTCCCTACAGTTGAATATTTCTACAGTCAATTTACCGCAACCGGAGTATAAAGCCGCTTATCGCATTGTTCAACCTACTGACTTGGTCTATAAAGATTCCGCTTATCCGAGTGGCAAGAGCAATGATTTATTACCGAAGCCAACTCAATGGGAACGTTTCCGGGTAGCGGGAAAGAAAAATAAAACCACTAATATCGCGGTTTCCCTGAGGAAACGACTGGGAGGTCCAACGGGAATGTTGGCCTATGGGGTGCAAGCGAAAACCAATCGCTATCAGGATGGCAATGGAAACGAAAAGTGGTGGGAACCAACCTTTTATGGCATGGTGCAGCTGACCAATTTGGGAGTGTTTGCGCAATGGTTCCCTGATTCCGGTTTGGTGCAAGTGAATCATCTGTCCGATGGCTCACCAGCAGCAGCAACGGTAGAGATATATAAGTCTGAGCTCAATGCTTCCTATCGAGGCTCACCAAAACCCTGTGCGATCGCAAAAACTGACAGAACTGGCACCATCGCCCTAAACAGCCAAGCTCTACGTCAATGTATGAATGGGGCAACGCGCTTCACTAAAGGTCCGCAATTACTGGTAATTGCTAAAGAAGGCAAAGACTGGGCATTTACTCGAACCAATGAATATAGTGGGTATTATGGCTACGGGATTTATTCAGACTGGGACAATGGCAAACCAAAATCCCGAGGCACTATTTTCTCAGACAGACAGCTTTACCAACCAGGAGAAAAGGCTTGGTTCACTGCAGCAGCCTATTATCTAGAAAAAGATAACCTCACCCAAGACAAAAATGCCTCCTATCAGGTCACCCTGGTAGAACCCAATGGTAAGAAGACAGGTTTAGGCACTAAGAAAACCAATGAATTTGGTACCTTTTCCCTAGAATTACCCCTGAAAGAGAATCAACCCCTAGGTTTCTATACCGTCCAGGCCAGGGGAAGCAATGGCAGAGAAATCTCAGGTGGTTTCCGAGTAGCTGAGTTTAATCCTCCTAATTTCAAAGTTGATCTTACCCTTGCTCAAAAATTTGCTAACATGGGCGAGAAGGTGGACGCTAATGTCCAAGGAAATTATTGGTTTGGTTCAAATGTAGATGGGGGAAAGGTTGCCTATTATGTCACCCGGACCCCCGTCTACTTTTCTCCAGAAGGATGGGAAGAGTTTTCCTTTGGTCAGCAATGGTTTTGGCCCCAGGAAAGACCGCAAGTTACCAGTGATGTCCTCCAAACTAATCAAACCTTGAGTGAGTCTGGGGAAAGTAGTCTAACTATTCCGGTGACGAAAGACCTGCCCTATCCCATGACTTACCGGGTAGATTCCCAAGTTACCGATGTCTCGAATCTGTCGGTATCCGATTCTAAAACATTTACAGCTTTACCTAGCGATAAACTAATTGGATTAAAAGGGGATTGGGTGGCGGATGCCGGAAAACCATTCCCTGTAGAAGTGATTGTTACTGACCCCACCGGTAAATTAATTAAAGGACAATCAGTACGCCTGGAACTGCAAGAAATGAAATACAGCAGTGTTACCCAGGTGTTGGCAGGGAGTCAGCGAGAAAAGAATCAGGTAGAATACAAAACCGTTAAAGAGGTAACTGTCCGTTCCGGTAGTAGTCCGAAATCCATCAAGCTCACTCCTCCCTCATCCGGTTCATATCGAATTCGCGCTAATTTTGCTAAAGGTAAAAATGACTTAGCAGCAACAGACTTACAAATTTGGGCAACCGGTGGAAACTCAGTGTACTGGGGGTCTCGCTATGATAACTCTCGCCTGGATATCAAACTAGACCAGGATAGCTATAAGCCGGGGGAAACAGCTACAGCCTTGATTCAATCTCCCTATCCTGAAGGGGAATTGTATTTTTCAGTAGTTCGGAACAATACTCTCTATCGCAAAGTAGTAAAAGTTAAAGGGGGTGCGCCAGAGATTAAGTTCAAAGTCACTCCCGAGATGGTACCTAATGCAGCAGTAGAAGCAGTAGTAGTGCGCCAAGGCAAACCCCTATCCCAAGTGGAGCCAGGGAGTGTAGAAAATCTGGTGCGGATTGGTTTTGCTCCCTTTAATACCAGCTTGGATGATAACTATCTCAAGGTAACAGAGACATTGCAGTCTAAGTCCATTGAACCTGGTGCTAAGCAAACAGTGGAATTATCATTGCAAAATTCTAAGGGTAAACCAGTAAAGGGACAGTTTACCGTGATGGTTGTCAATGAAGCCATCTTGCAACTGAGTGGCTACCAAGTACCGGATTTAGTAGAGACCGTGTATGCTCAGCAAGATATTTCCACTCGCTTCAGTGATAACCGTCCTAAGGTGGTGCTAGAAAAGCTAGCGATGCGAATGATGGACAAAGGCTGGGGCTATGGTGGAGGAAGGTCTTCTGGCGCAGCTAGTACTCGGATTCGCACGGAATTTAAACCATTAGCCTACTACAATGGTTCACTGGTAACAGATGCCAATGGTAAAGCAAGGGTAACCTTTAAACTACCAGATAACTTAACCACTTGGCGGGTGATGGCAGTAGCAACGGATGGCAACCTACATTTTGGGAATGGCCAGGCTACCTTTATCACCACCAAGCGGCTGATGGCTAATCCAGTATTACCTCAATTTGCTCGTCCAGGCGATCGCTTTAAAGCTGGGATAGCGCTAATTAATAATACTGGGAAAACGGGAGATTTACAGATTAATGCACAACTGACCGGTGGGGTTCAGTTTGATGGTGGTAAAGGGCCTACGCTGAATCAAAAAACCTCAGCCAAGACCGGAACCAGTGGTTATCGTTTTCCGATGGTAGCCAATAACTTGGGTAAAGCTAAAGTCAAGTTTACGACTAAGCTCAATGGTAATCAAGATGGGTTTGAAGTGCCTTTAGCTGTCAAACCCGTTGACATTACTGAGCAAGTGGTGGAATCGGGAGTAACCAGGAATCAAGTAAAAATCCCAGTGAATATAGCTAGTAACGTGGTACCTGACAGCGGAGGGTTAGAGATTTCCCTGGCTAGTACTCTGATTCCTGAAATTACTGCTCCGGCTAAGCAAGTCTTGGGTAACGAAGACTTACCCTTCTTAGAACCGGTAGCAAGTAAATTAGCGATCGCATCCAATTTGGAAATACTCGGCAAACAATATGGTCAGACCTTTGCTGAGTTTAACCCTAGCCAAAAAGGCACTGACGCTATCAAACAGTTACAAAAACTTCAGCGACCAGATGGTGGCTTTGCCAGATGGCCCGGACAAAAATCCTCAGACCCCTTCGTCTCTCCCTATGCTGCTACTGCTCTAGCTCGGGCAAAAGCAGCAGGATTATCAGTAGATTCCGGGATGGTGAGCCGTCTCCAGAACTACTTGCAGAAAATATTGGCCAATCCTGGTCAGTATGATTATTGCAAGAGCGTAGTGTGTAAGAGTAAGGTCCGATTGGAAGCACTGATGGGATTAGCAGAACTCGGTCAAACCCGCAGTGACTTCCTAGGATACCTTTATGAACAAAGCAGTAACTTCGACCGGGTCACTCAGATTAAATTAGCGCGTTACTTATTACAGTTTCGTCAGTGGCGGAGCCAAGCCCAAACTCTAGTTAATCAGTTTCAGGAAAGCATCTATCAAACTGGGCGTTCAGCTCGGATAAATTTACCCCAAAGCTGGCGTTGGCTGGATTCGTCTACTACTGCACAAGCTCAAGCCTTGCGTCTATTTATTGCCCAAAACAGTTCAGCCGAGGTTCGCAGTAAACTATTACAAGGGTTATTAGAGTTACGGCGAGATGGCACTTGGCAAACTAGCTACGATAATGCCCAAGCCTTGAGTGCCTTAGTAGACTATAGTCGATTACAGCCTACACCCCCCAGCTTTGGAGCAACGGTGCAACTAGCAGGGAAAAAACTTGGCTCAGCCCAGTTCCAGGGGTATAAGAAACCTAGTCAATCGATTCAGGTTACCATGGATAACTTACCCCGAGGTCGCCATGACCTGATTGTCAAAAAATCTGGTTCAGGGACTCTACACTACTTAACCAGCTATCGTTATCGCTTACAAGGCAATCAACCCGGTCGGTTTAATGGATTACGAGTAAACAAGACCATACGTCCCGCTAATCAGGAAAAGGTGTTGCGAAAGATTGGACTGTATGCTCTCAAAGACCCATTAACAGTACCAGCAGGACAAGTGTTTGATATTGGCGTGGAGGTGATTACCGATCATCCAGTGGATCATGTCGTGATCGAAGATCCCTTACCAGCTGGGTTGGAAGCAGTGGATACTAGTTTCCAAACTGCTACTCCTTACTTCCAAGCTCAACAGGATAGCTGGCAAATAGATTATCAGAAAATCCATCGCGATCGCATTGTGGCTTATGCCGATCGATTGGAGGCTGGTGTCTATAATTTACATTATCTGGTGCGCTCAGTTACACCAGGAACCTATTTATGGCCCCCTGCCCAAGCACACCTCAACTATGCCCCAGAAGAATTTGGCAGGTCGGCTTCCTCTACGTTAGTGATTAATGATTAGTGATTAGTGATTAGTAATTAGTTAATTGTTAATTGTTAATTGTTAATTACCATTATGCCTTTGCCTTAAATTGACAAACGAGTAGTGATTGAATACCCTTTTAAAGTTGATGGTGCTAAATCCATATCCGAATCAAAAAACGAATCCCAATAAAAAACCAAATGTCCGCCCCTTGGAGGTCAAGCTAATGTTAGAGTTTAATAAATCTTCAGCTATCGACATCGAGAAAGGAAATTCGACAACAACTCATAATCATGAAACCATTGAAACCGTTGTCAAAACGGAGAATCAGGAAACTAATAAAATAGGCTTAACTCAGCCAAAATTTTGGTCTAAGCCACTGATTGGACATATCGCCTTAACTTCTGTATTGGTTTTACTGATTACTGTAGGAGTAATCTTTCTCTATTCCTTAGGTAACTACCAAACCCAAAAGTGGTTGTTACCCCCAAGAGCACCAGTTGCCTATACTGAGACCATCGCTGAGGCTGCTCCCCTTGAACAAGAAAGAATTAGTGACCAAATCCAAGAAATCCAAGCGCGAGACCAAAGGCATTTTAAAATGATGACATTCTTCTACAACAATTACTATATGTCTAAGTTAATGACCTATGGTACAGCGATTGTAGCAGGAATTTGTTTACTCTTTATTATTCGAGCAGGTTGGAATAGTACTCACCCTTATGTGATTAATATCTTCGTAGTGGTTTCAGCATCAGCTATTATGTTTGGAAATCTTCCTGGATTATTCCGGTATGAGGACAGTATTGTCAATAACAAACAGTTATACCTGAACTATGCATCTCTAAAGAATGAGGTAAATAGCTACTTGGTCACAGGTCAAGATATCCATGGCAATCCTAGAGAAATGAAGTACTTCATTAATCACATTGATCAGGAATTAAGTCGATTAAATCAACTACCAATTGGGTTTGAGAGAACTCGACTCTTAGATTATCCCAATTTATATAGCAGCTCTCAATTGGATCAGGGACTTTAGTCCTGGGTTATAGGGAGTAGGGAGTAGGGAGTAGGGAGTAGGGAGTAGGGATGCAGTTGCTGTTTCCGTGTTCAATTTAGTCTAATGATATTTTGGCTGAAATGGATTTTACTAGGTGTTATGCTAGCAGTGAGCATCCTACTCCTAAGGCAAGTCCTCTATGACCGTTGCTCAAGAATCTACTTAGGTCTGAAATATCCAGCACCAGGTAAATTGGTAGATGTGGGCGCTAAACCTTGGCCAATAGGCACGCGCGTCGCGTTCAACCAACCGGTTAATCTACCCTACACCGAACGCCAAAGGCGAACAAGCAAATAACCTTTAACCTAACAACTAACCTAACAACCGGTTAACCTTCAACTAAATAACCTTCAACCAAATAACCTTGGCCAATAGGCCAAGCGATCGCGTTCAACCTAACCACCGAAGTTACGACCCATCCCTAACCCTCTGTTGGCTTTAACCCGATCACCTCTGCCACAGCAGCAGTTGTCGGCTCAATCCCTTCTGTCAATGGGTTGTTGCTGTGTTCGATTGCAGTATCTGGATCTTTGAGACCATTACCTGTCAGTACACAAACCACGGTTGCTCCTGTGGGTACCTGGTCTTTTACTTTCAACAAACCAGCTACTGATGTAGCGCTCGCTGGTTCACAAAAAATTCCTTCTTGGGATGCCAATAACCGATAGGCATCTAAAATTTCTTGATCGGTAACGCTATTAAATGCCCCTTTACTAGCTTCTTGGGCTGCGATCGCTTTTTCCCAGCTAGCTGGGTTGCCCACCCGAATTGCGGTTGCAATGGTTTCGGGATGCTCTAGGACTTTGCCAGCGACAATCGGAGATGCTCCAGATGCTTGAAATCCCATCATTTGGGGTAAGCGATCGCATTTCCCGTGTTCATGGTACTCGCAAAATCCCATCCAGTAGGCACAAATATTGCCAGCATTCCCCACTGGTATGCACAGCCAATCAGGAGCATCACCTAAGTTGTCCACTATTTCAAACGCAGCTGTCTTTTGACCTTCTAAGCGATAAGGATTGACGGAATTGACCAAGGTCACGGGATACTTTGATGCCATTTTCCGGACAATTTTCAAGCAGTCATCAAAATTTCCCTTAATCGCTATTACTGTTGCTCCATATACCAACGCTTGGGCTAATTTCCCCAGAGCCACATAACCATCAGGAACAATCACAAATGCCCGCATTCCCCCCCGACTAGCGTAGGCTGCTGCTGATGCCGAGGTATTTCCGGTACTAGCACAGATTACCGCCTGGTCTCCTGCTTCCTTAGCTTTTGAAATCGCCATGGTCATTCCCCGGTCTTTAAAACTACCGGTAGGATTGAGACCGTCATATTTCACCAGTACCTTTACTCCTCTGCCAATAATTTTGGCAATAGTGGGCACAGGAATTAGGGGAGTATTACCTTCGAGTAAGGTTACCACTGGTGTGGAGTCAGTGACTGGCAAATAAGGACGGTAAGCCTCAACTAAGCCAGGCCAGTTGAGTGAAGTAGAAATGCCACCACTCACAGTAGACGAATCAGAAACAGACAGACTTGAAGCCACGTTTGGTTAGGGAAGTATTAAGGGTGAAGTATCAAGTGTGAAGTGTGAAGTATGAAGCATGAAGCATGAAGCATGAAGGTTATGAGATGTCAACCCTTCCATTGATTTTTATTGCTTACTCAGCAACTGGTATATTTGGCTACTTCATCCAATACGCCTTCATCCTTTACACTTCATCTTTGTCTATCTTATCTTGACTGATTCTGAATCACAGGCTTTCTGGGTTTTTCTGTGCGATGGCGTTTATCTGTGTTAAGCCGCAGTTTGGGACGTTCCACCATTCGTTCTTCGAGATCGTCACTAATGGGGGGTTGAGTTTTGTCATAGAACAATTGCAATGCTGCCGCTGCGATCGCATGAGCATCATATTCTTCTTCCAACTCCCGTACAACTGGCAAGAAAGAAGCCATCCGTTCCCCTGATAAAGCTTCCTGTAACTCTGCCTGAAGTCTTTCTAAGCGCCGGGCCTCAATTTGTGAGCGGGTCGGAATCCGGGTAACTTCCAACCGTTGCCGCACCTTGCGCTCAATCTGGTAGAGTTTACGGCGTTCAAAAGGTTGAATCAGGGTAATTGCTGTTCCTGTCTTACCAGCACGACCGGTACGACCAATGCGGTGAATGTAGCTTTCGACTTGATCTGGCAGGTCAAAATTGATCACGTGGGTGAGATGATCCACATCTAGACCACGAGCAGCAATATCGGTTGCTACTACCCAACGCACTTGATTTTTCCGGAACCGATATAATAACCGCTCCCGCTGACTCTGACTCAAATCACCGTGGTACTCATCTACACTGTGACCAGCCGCTTGTAATTGGTTCGTTAGTTCAGCAGCAGCTTTTCGTGTCCGCACAAAAATGATTGAAGCTTCTGGGTCTTCCAGTTCCAGAATCGGATGGAGAGCCCTGATTTTTGAGCAGCCACGGGGTACCATGTAAACTCGCTGTTCAATGCGCGCTGGTGCTGCTTTCGATTGCTGAACTTTAACAGTGACCGGGGATTTCAGGAACTTGCTGACTAGGTCCTGAATTGGCCGGGGCATAGTTGCTGAGAAGCAAGTAGTCTGACGATCTTCGGGAGTCTGTTGCAGGATTTTCTTAACATCATCGATAAAGCCCATGCTTAACATTTCATCGGCTTCATCAAGTACCACCCAGCTCAGGTTTTCCAGCTTAAGGTCTCCCCGGTCTAGCAAGTCAATCACCCGTCCGGGAGTTCCTACCACAATCTGAGCGCCTTTGTACAGCATCCGAATTTGCCGCTCAATGGACTGACCACCGCAGACGGTTAGTATATGCAATCGACGGTCCTCACTGAAGTCCCGAATCGCTTGGTTAACTTGCTGGGCTAACTCTCGGGTTGGGGTTAGAATTAAGGCTTGTACGGTTCGCTTGTCCAAGTCAATGCGATCTAGCATTGGTAGGGAAAACGCTGCTGTTTTGCCAGTACCGGTTTGAGACATACCGAGTACATCATGGCCATTGAGCAGTTCAGGAATAGCTTGGGCTTGGATAGTAGTAGGTGTAGTGAAGCCGATTTTTTCGAGTTGGCTTACACAAGATTCAGACAATCCCAGGCTTTGGAAAGAAACGGTCATAAGTTATTTTTCGATTTTTCGTTGGTTAGTTGTGGTTTTTTTTCTGGTAAGTCAGAAAGTTAAGTTAGTAGTTGAACGTGTCAGGAAACATTGTCATGGCTATAAAGACAGTGAGCCATCAAGTTTGACTCACCATGGCTTTTGCCTTGAGACACCTATGATGAGATTACATGAGTAGAAAGCGGTTTAGTTTCCACCCATTTGGTGTTGATAGGCATCAACTCCGCGCGTTGCACCTTGTCTTGATGCAGTCGCGCTTTGGGTTAACCCCCCTCAGGTCGGTAATGGTGCGTTTGACCTTGGCGAATTAAATTCGCCACGGGTCGCACCTCTGCATGGCTGTCACCATCAGCTGGGGTCTGTTGCGACCTATTTAGTGTGCCTAAAAGCTTGAGAGTAGGTTCATCCCACAAGAACACGTCTTACAGACGCAATGGTTAATGCCCTAGACACAGTGTCTTGATGCAATAGCGAGTGGGGGAAACCCCCAAGACCGCTTAGGTGCGCTTTCCGTTGGCGAATTAAATTCGCCACGGGTCGCACCTCTGCATCGCTTGTCAGGTTGAGGGTGGCTCCTTGTCTTGATGCAATAGCGAGTGGGGGAAACCACGGCAGTCGCTCATGGGGGGAACCCCCAAGACCGCGCTGCCTCCCCAAGACCGTAATGGTGCGTTTGACCTTGGCGAATTAAATTCGCCACGGGTCGCACCTCTGCATCGCTAGCTAGGTATTGCCCGTTGGATTCGGGTGGGGTAAATCATCCCAAATTTGACCCTCAAAGCTGAATTGATGCACCGCTCAGCTAGTTTTTACCCCCTAAGCAGGTCTTTTAAGTGTGCCGTTTACTGTGCCGTTTAGTCTGCCGTTTAGTCTGCCATTACTATGGGCGACAGAACTATGGGCGACAGACACCGGCTTTTCACAAGGCTAGACACCTTGTCTACAGCTCCATAATCTAAAAGACCTTGGATCAGGTCTGGTTCAGGATTGACCAGATTACTTCCCCTAGTGGTGGAGTGTTTAATTCCAGCCCCTAGTTAAAGCCTGTAGCTTTTTTAAGGAGGTAGTACTACAGAACCATACAAGTCGTAGACATCACTATCAGTAATTTCTACTGATACTATGGTTCCTAAAGAGGCATCACCTTGAACGTAGACCAATCCATCCACCTCAGGAGCAAACCTGGCACTACGACCAATTAATTCACCCGTTAAGGGATTTTCTTGTTCTATGAGAACATCAACTATCTTGCCCAGACAGTTTTGATTTTTTTTTAAGGAAATCGGTTGCTGAACTGCCATCAGGGCATCCCGTCTGGCATCCATCACCCCTTGGGGCAACTGATTAGGCAATTTGTATGCTGCTGTTCCCTCCTCCGCAGAAAAGGTAAACACTCCAACATGGTCACATTCATGATGCTGGACAAATTCCAGCAAGTGTTCAAAGTGCTGCTCTGTCTCGCCGGGAAACCCGACAATAAAGGTGGTTCGCAACACTGCATCAGGAAGTGCAGTTTTGAGTTGCTTGATGATAGCGTCATTTACTCGTCCCTGCCAAGGACGGTTCATGGAGCGGAGGATTTCTGGATGGGAGTGCTGTAGAGGCAAATCGAGATAAGGAAGAACATTATGAGTTTCCTGAATGGCTTTAATGACGGATGGGGTTAAACCGGTGGGATAGGCGTAGTGGATCCGAATCCAGGGGATGTCTACTTCACCTAATGCTCTCAACAGTTCTGCCAGTTTTGGTTCACTGTATATGTCTAAACCATAGTTGGTGGTGATTTGCGAAATTAAAATCAGCTCTTGAACCCCTTGAGATGCCAACTGCTCGGCTTCCGCAACAATGGATTCTATGGTACGCGATCGCTGCTTTCCCCGGAGGTGCGGAATGATACAGAAGGAACAGCGGTAATCACACCCTTCTGCCACCCGCAGGTAAGCAACCCCTTCAGAAGTTGTTCGGTAGCGTGGCGTTGTTTCGTCAGCAATGTAGCTTGGTTCAGTAGAAACCTCTTGAACGCGATCGCCTGTTTCTACTCTTTGGATTACATCTACTATTTTATGGTAGTCCCCGGTTCCCACCACTGCCACTGCCTCAGGCAACTCTTCCAGTAGTTGGCTTTGGAAGTGTTGAGCCATACAGCCGGTGATCACAATTTTTTGATTAGCTTCCGCCAGTTCTACCAGCGTCCGGACTGATTCTCGCCGCGCTTCTTCTATAAAACTACAGGTATTTACAATAACATAGTCAGCTAATTCTTCATTGGCATCAACCTGGTATCCTGCCTGAACCAGCAGACCCAGCATATGTTCGGTATCAATGCGATTTTTCTCGCAGCCCAAGTGAGATATTGCTACAGTTGGCTTTTTGCCCATTCATTCATCATCTTATATTGTACTACAGCTTAGTCACATAACCTACTGCCCTTTAGCAGAACCTTACACCATTGATTGAGCTTGGTGTGATTGAGCTTGGTGTGATTGAGCTTGGTGTGATTGAGCTTGGTGTGATTGAGCTTAGTGTGATTGAGCTTGGTGTGATTGAGCTTGGTGTGATTGAGTTTGGTGTGTCAGTGATGTGCTCAACTCCTAATCTGCTCTCCTAATTTACTAGTACTGATGTTCCATGTTGATTTCACTATCAAAACCTATACACTAATTGTAAATTAAATTTTATTAAAATATTCAAAAAAATATTAGGAAATCTAAAAATATTCCCCACAGCCAATCATGCCATCGTCGGGATCGTGACTCCAACAGACCCCCGTTGGTAATATTCCTCTATGGGGGAGCGGGGGAGCGCTACTACAGTTATTAAATCGAGTAGTGCTGATCTCGGCTGTTAAGCAATTGCGGTCGGAAAGCTCAAAGTTGACAGGACAAAGGTTAGTAAACAGCTAGAGAAAATGTTGCAGAGTCTACCAAAAACTCTTATTATTTGTTAGACTTGAATTAGGGTAACACCGACAGGGATTATTATGTAACTTAAATTAAAGCCGAAAACCAAGGGTTTAATAGTTGCGCTCTCGACCTACGGTGGAACCAAATTTTTTGGAATTTTTATGGCGCTCGCGGGATATTCCGTCAGAGAAGCGCGGAGATACCCCCTGGATGTGAAAGCATCTTGCATTGGCGGGCTAGGGTCTATCTTGGTAGACTTTGGTAGCTAAAAAGTATCGGTACAATCTACTGGTAATATATATAATCCTATTTTACCTTTGACCTAGAATAAGTACGCATCAAAAACAGATGCAGTAGTTTTACGGCTAACCTCTCTCTTGGTGCGCGTTCCCTTGGCGAGGGAACCTCGCGCCTTGTCTTGATGCAAAGCGCGAGTGGGGGTTCCCCCCAAGACCGCGCTACCTCGCTGCATCGCTGTCGCACCGCTGTTAACCTAGCACCACTAGAAATGGTCTTCAGGAATTTTGGTGCTTGCTTTGGGGATAGCACTGACCGATACAATTGGTTTGAGCGACTGGTTTTAGCAACCGGTCGAACTAAATCCCAGGTTTGATCAAAAGAGTAAGCACCATAGCTTTTCTCTTGGTGCGCGTTCGGTGTGGGCGTTGAACCTCGCGCCTTGTCGCACCGCACCATTAATGCCAGTGGTAGACCGATGCCAGAAACGGCATCCGACCCTACTCTCAATTCCCAAGTTTTCTACAGGGGGCGCTGGTCCGCTCTATCTGTACCTTTTCCTCCCCGCTCCCTGATGAGATGGGGCTTCCAAACATCCCAGGATTGTGAACTTAGAGCAAATTTTCCAGACACCGAATCCAATCATAGGAGTTGTGCATTTGCTGCCACTCCCTACTTCCCCGCGCTGGGGCGGTAGCCTGCAAGCTGTGATTGACCGAGCCGAGCAAGAGGTCACCGCCTTAGGCTCTGGTGGAGTGGATGGGGTGATTGTTGAGAATTTTTTCGACGCCCCATTTACCAAAAACCAGGTCGATCCAGCAGTAGTCAGTACCATGACGATCATAGTCCAGCGACTGATGAACCTGGTTCCCATACCAATAGGGATCAATATTTTACGCAATGATGCTCATAGTGCTTTGGCAATTGCTACTTGTGTAGGGGCTAAATTTATCCGCGTTAATGTTCTGACTGGGATTATGGCAACAGATCAGGGCTTAATTGAGGGACAGGCTCATACACTCTTGCGCTACCGTCGGGCACTGGGTAGTGATGTTAAGATTCTTGCTGATGTTCTGGTTAAACATGGACAACCTTTGGAATCACCGAATATCACCATAGCTGTACAAGAAACTATAGAGCGGGGGTTAGCTGATGGTGTGATTCTATCTGGCTGGGGAACCGGTACTCCTACTAATCCCCAAGACCTGGTGTTAGCCTCGGCGGCGGCTAAGGGCAAACCAGTGTTTATTGGCAGTGGCGCTAATTGGGAAAATATTTCCACCCTGATGCAATATGCTGATGGGGTAATTGTTTCTAGTTCCCTCAAGCGTCGTGGACAAATTGATCAACCTATTGACCCGATTCGGGTCAGTCAATTTGTGGAAGCAGTACGCAGTAGTGTGTCTGCTAAACAAGAACAAAAACCAATTGTTTGACCGTTGAAGGTTGAAGGTTGGCCGGTTGAAGGTTGGCCGGTTGAAGGTTGGCCGGTTGAAGGTTGGCCGGTTGAAGGTTGGCCGGTTGAAGGTTGGCCGGTTGAAGGTTGTTCGCCCTAGGCGTTCCCTTAGGGTAGGTTGTCTGTCAGAATGCAGAATGTAGAATGCAGAATGTAGAATTCTAAATTCTAAATTCTACATTCTAAATTAAAAAATGTTGTTGGCCCTTGGCGTTCCCCTAGGGTAGGTTCAAGGTTGAGCATCAACAGTATCTCACCTTGGTTTCTGTCTATTGGTTGTTTGACTTGATAACGTAGTAGTTAGAACTTTCAAGCAACCCCTATTCCTAATTATCTAGATTATGAGTGTGAGTCGCAGGCGTTCTGCCCCCTGGATTTATCGTTGGTCCCGTCAGCTGATTGCTGCGATCGCTGTCGTGGGTGCCCTGTTAACTGCTTATCTGACTGTGGTTAAACTGACAGGTGGTACTGCAGTTTGCAGCGCGGGTGCAGGTAATGCTTCTAGCTGTAATGATGTCCTTTCCAGCCCTTATGCTAGTATATTTGGTCAGCCACTAACCTTGTTTGGCTTCCTGGCATACACCAGTATGGCTACATTTGCCTTGGCTCCGTTGTTAGTCAAGGGAGACCCAAAGAAGGGACTTCGCTCAAAACTAGAAAATTGGACTTGGTTATTGCTGTTGGCAGGTGCAGCAGCTATGACAGTTTTCAGTAGCTACTTGATGTACTTGCTAGCGTTTGAGATCCAAGCAGTATGTCTATACTGCATCAGTTCAGCATTATTTGCCATTAGCCTGCTAGTCCTAACCCTTGTGGGTCGCAGTTGGGAAGATATTGGTCAAATTTTCTTTATCGGTATGATCGTGGGCATGATCACCTTGGTGGGTACCTTAGGAGTTTATGCTAATGTTGGAGAATCCGTGGCCACATCAGCAGACAATGGTGGTCCAATTCCCACAGCCTCTGGTGCGCCAAACGCAGCTATTGGTGGCTGGAAAGTTACCACAACCTCTGGTCAATCAGAAATTGATCTGGCGCGTCATTTGACTGAGGTTGGTGCTAAGAAATACGGAGCTTACTGGTGTCCACACTGCTATGAGCAGAAGCAACTGTTTGGAAAACAGGCATTCTCTCAAATAGATTATATAGAGTGTGCTCGTGATGGCAAAAATGCTCAGACAGAAGCCTGTATCGCTGCTGGAATTCAATCCTATCCTACTTGGCAAATTAATGGCGAATTACTCCCTGGTGTCCAAACTCTAGAAGAATTGGCTAATGTCACTGACTATCAAGGCTCAAGGGACTTTAAGTACTATTTGCCAGGACGATCCTAGGATTTGAAGGCAAAAGGTAAAGAGATGGAAGTATGGGGAAATGGGGAGATGGGGAGATGGGGAGATTTTGATTAAGGGTAATTATCGGTTCTGATAGTAATAAGGTAAACCAGATTTTTTCCCTGTTTCCAATTCCCGATTCCCGATTCCCGATTCCCGATTCCCGATTCCCGATTCCCGATTCCCTTGGATAATTCACAAAATCTCAATGTCGTAGTCATTGGTGGTGGAGCCGCTGGTTTTTTTGGGGCAATTACCTGTGCAACGACTCATCCCCATACCAATGTCACTCTGCTAGAAGCCTCACGCCATCCATTATCGAAGGTGCGCATCTCTGGTGGTGGACGCTGTAATGTTACTCATGCTTGCTTTGACCCAGCCCAGTTGGTGCAAGCTTACCCGAGGGGAAGCAAAGCATTGCGAGGAGCTTACACTCGCTTTCAACCGAAGGATACCATTGCTTGGTTTGGGGCTCACGGTGTTGAGCTGAAAACTGAGACGGATGGCAGGATGTTTCCGATTACTGATAGTTCTGAAACTATTGTTGATTGTCTCTTACAAGTGGCTAAGAGGGCAGGGGTGACGATTCGCACTAGTAATCCCGTTAAGTGGATCTCTCGGCAATCTTCCCAACACCCGACTCCTGACACCCCACACCAGACCCCAGGAGGATTTGAAATTGGGTTGAGGAATGGTGAGACTATAAAATGCGATCGCGTTTTGATTGCTACTGGTAGCAATCCCCTAGGCTACCGTTGGGCAAAAGCCTTAGGTCATACCATCGAAACCCCGGTTCCTTCTCTATTCACCTTTAATATCCCAGACTCTCGTTTACAGGATTTAGCTGGGGTGAGTGTTAAACAGGTCTGCCTCAAATTACCCGATGCTGGTAAAACTTTGAAGGAACAAACGGGACCATTGCTAATTACCCACTGGGGTTTAAGTGGTCCAGCGGTACTCAAGCTTTCTGCTTGGGGGGCGAGAGTGTTGCACGAACACCATTATCAAATGCCGTTGTTGGTCAATTGGCTTCCTGATTACAACCCAGACCGATTGCGTAAATTACTCCTCGATGTTAAATCCCAGTTACCTCGACGCTTCATTACTACTAGTTGTCCTATTCCTATCCCAAAGCGCCTTTGGGTGAGCTTAGTGACTAGTGTGGGAGTGGGAGCACAAAACCGTTGGGCTGAGTTATCGAAAAAAACCGTACATCAGTTAGTTCAAGAACTGACTCAAGGACGCTATTTGATTCAAGGTAAAGGAGTTTTTAAGGAAGAGTTTGTTACTTGTGGTGGTGTTAGTCTCAAACAGGTTAATTTCAAGACTATGGAAAGCCGCCAATGTCCAGGTCTTTACTTTGCTGGGGAAATTCTCGATATTGATGGAATTACCGGGGGATTTAATTTTCAGAGTGCTTGGACAACGGGTTGGTTGGGAGGTCAAGGGATTGGAAATAGTTAGGAACGAAAAGTTTGTACAACAGTTAATTGATTTGCGGTATCACTAAATTTAGAGAGCATACGCAAACCACCACTAATGTTTTGTAATGTGAGAGCTAACCTTAATCAGCGTTCTTCCAAATTCTGAACTTCTGTATTTCTATGTTATTATTACCACGGATAAATATAACATAGCAGTCAAAATATCTCCATTCCTTCTCCCAGAACTCAACCACTGAGGTTATTGTTGGTGCGATCGCTTTTTAATTACCTCAATAACAAACTAAACAAACTCAGGAAACAAATTTTTTCCGCGCTACGTGAGTAGTTTCAAAGATTGTTTCCAGACTCGACCAATCTTCCTGTTCAATCACCTCAATTATCTGGTCAAGGCGATCGCGATACCCTACAAGCGTACGCATTATCGACTCCTGATTGTAACGAGCCATCATTACTCGCAGTTCTGGATTACCACCCCCCACACGGCTAGTATCACGAAAACCAGAACTAGCTAACTGTTGGGCTAACCTCAAAACCACTGGGTCAGTCTCCTGCATACAAGCATCAATCAAACTCCCACTCACCATCACCGGTAGATGAGAAATCCATGCTACCGCTTGGTCATGGTTTTCCGGGCTTGTGATGTAAACCAATGACTTAAGCGATCGCACAATCTCCTCCACCTTCTCAAGTGCTGGTTGTGGTGTTGTCTCAATCGGGGTCAGTACATAAGGGTTTCCTACAAATAGATTCGACACCGCAGCTTCCACACCACTGTATTCCCTTCCTGACATCGGATGACCACCTACAAAATTTTCCCACAGGGGAGCTATTTCTCTAACCACTGGCATTTTGACCGAACCAATATCAGTGATTACGGTATCCTTGTAAAGATAGTTGACTAAATGCTTGACAGTAGAGGCGATCGCGGCTATTGGGGTGCAAATAAACACAACCTCTGCTGTGGCTAGGATACTTAAGTCAATACTCGCATCATCAACAATGCCGTGATCAAGTGCGAATCGACAGGTTTTTGGTTGACGAGAGACTCCCAAGACCTGATGACCTTGTGCTCTCAAGTCCAATCCCAGGGACCCACCCATCAATCCCAGTCCTACAATACCAATTTTCATTATCTCTCACCCAGATTGAGCCTATGCCATGATAAATATTAATTTTTGTTAGATTGTAATGAATGTCAGGGAAATTATCCAACAATATGCAGCAGGGGTAAGAGATTTTACAGCTGCGGATCTTACGGAACTGAACCTAAGCGGCGCTACTCTTAGTGGTGCCGACTTGAGTGAAGCTAACCTGAGTATAACTAACTTAAGTGGTGCTAACTTGAGCGGCACAAACCTCCGCCGAGCCAACTTAAACATTGCTAGACTCAGTGGTGCCAATCTCTATAAAGCCAAGTTAACACAAGCAAAGCTCAATGTCGCAAATTTGATTCGGGCTGATTTAAGAGGTGCCCAACTGATTCAGGCATCACTGATTCGTGCTGAGATGGTTCGTGGTTCCCTAAGTGGAGCAAATCTAACTGGGGCAAACCTCTCTGGTGCTGATTTACGAGAAGCCACCCTCAGACAAGCCAATCTCAGCCGCGCTACCTTCAATGAAGCCAATCTAGGGGGGGCAACCCTTAGTCAAGCCAATTTGAAGGGAGCGCACTTAAACGGAACAAATCTGCACAAAGCCGATTTCAGTGGTAGCAATCTCAAAGGGGTTGAAATCAGACAAGGAAATCTCACCTGTGCCAATTTTAGGGGAGCTGATCTCAGTGGGGCAAATCTACGCTGGGCTGATTTAAGTGGAGCAAACCTCAGTTGGGCTGATCTGAGCAACGCTAAATTAAGTGGAGCTACCTTAGTTGGGGCTGATTTGAGCAATGCCAATTTAGTTAATACCAGTTTAGTACACGCTGATCTTAGTAAGGCCAGGCTGATTAAAGCCAATTGGATTGGAGCGGATTTGACTGGTGCTACCCTGACTGGGGCAAAACTATATGCTGTTTCCCGGTTTGGTCTCAAAACCGAAGGACTGATCTGTGAATGGGTTGACTTAAGTCCCGATGGTGATCAAAGTCAAATTATCCATCTGTCTTCCGAAGCTGCCAAAACCTTTTTCAACGAGACCCTCCCAACAGTAAAGATTATCGTTGATACACCATTAGACCTCAAAGGGAATTTGGCTTTAGCCTCGATTTATAATCAGATAGCCAATGTTTCTGAAGTCCTCAATCAACCGCCCAGCATTGAGGTGGGTGTCCGCAGAACAACCATTACCTTTACGAGCAACAACGCTGACTTATTCATTATCGCTTACTTGGCCATTGTCCCCTTCAAAGATGGAGGTCAAACTCATCGCAATATTGTGACCCTATTAAATAGCCTACCCTCACGATCAATATACACTTTAAGTAATCAAAACAAACAGCAAATCAATAAATTAATTACAAATATTGGCCAAGCTATTGAGCAGATTAAACCAATTAAAACCGTTAAGTTAGCACCAGAAATTAAATCATCGGCTAACTTTTTTATTGCTCCGACTCAGACAATTATTACTAACTCTAGAGACTACTCATTAAGTATTTATTCTAATCAAGATTTTGGGAAGTATCTGATGAATCAATCAAGCTGGAGCGAGCAATCTGAAGACACTACAACACCATCAAGACCAGTATCAACCCTGCCTCCAGTGAGCCAAATTGTTGAATTTATTAAAGCCTGGGATTATTTGACCGGTTAATGGTTTAGACAACACCTAAATCTATTATAGCAATTTTTTATAGCAATTATCAGCAACGTTTGAGCGACATTGCTTATCCTTTTAAGGCAATAGGCAATAGGCAATAGGCAATAGTCAAGAGGGTTTTAAGGGAATCAGCGTCAAAAAAGACTCTACTTCATAAGTGCGATCAACCCTATCAATTAACAGAACCCAATTTTAACCAGATATCTAGCAATCCGTGTAGGAATTGTGATAATTTTTGTTCCCTACTCCCTACTCCCTACTGCCTGCTCCCTGTTCCCAGATCCGCTGTTCCCTTTGCTATCAATTACTGCTTTAGGAGTGCGTTCGCGTTCGCCTTTGGCGTGGCCTACGGCCAAGCGTCGGCTTTGCCGAATCGCTTATCTTGAACTCAGGTTAATTAGATATTTGCTTGCTCCAAATTCTAATCTGCTGATCCCAACCACCACTAACTAGGGTTTGACCATCCTGGCTCAAAGCAACAGCAACAACATAGCCCGAATGACCATTTAAGGTGCTTTTCAACTGAGCGCTCCTCATATCCCACAACTTAATGGTCTTATCCCAACTACCGCTAATCAGGGTGCTTCCATCTCTAGTCATCGTTACTGACCACACCCCATCTGTGTGACCCGTCAAGGTCCTAGTCAATTTACCAGTGTTAAGGTTCCACAAGCGAATCGTGCCGTCTCCTCCACCACTGGCTAAGGTCTTCCCATCCAGACTAATCGCTACAGACGACACCGATCGAGAATGTCCCTTGAAGATACGCACTAACTTACCTGTAGCTAGATTCCACAGCCGAATAGTTGTATCTTGAGAACCACTGACTAAGGTTTTGCCATCAGGAGAGATTTCAACAGAATTCACCGAACCTAAATGTCCGGTAAGGGTATGCAACAGTTTACCCTTAGGCAGCTGCCAAATCTTAATAGTGTTGTCCCAGCTACCACTAACTAAGGTTTTGCTATCGCCACTGAAGGCTAAAGTCGCCACTGTATCTTGATGTCCAGTCAGGGTACTTAAAGGTTTACCCGTGTTAAGATTCCAGGTCTTGATCATACGGTCATCACCGCCACTGACTAAAGTTTGACCATCCGGACTAATCGCCACAGCATTCACTGCACCACCGTGACCTCGCCAGGTACGAATTAATTGACCAGTGGACAGATTCCACAGGGAGATAGTGCCATCACTATGACCACTAGCGGCCATCAATTTTTGTACTGATTTTTGTATTGATCTCCCTTGAGCAACGGTGCCAATCGCCACAGAACTCACTGAGCCAGTCCCTACTTTGAGAGTATTCGTCAACTTGTAGAAAACTGTTCCGGTCTTGGCAGACGCAGCTGTAGGAGAAACACCGACTTGAGGAGTCTTTACAGGAGTTGGCAGTTTCAGCTGAGAGCGCCAGGTTAAATAGGTGTCAATGCTAATCCCAGATGCCACAATTGTGTCAGAATCGCCCACTAATCTGACCATACCATTAATGCCAATTACCCGCCCCTGATCGTCTAATACTGGTCCACCACTCATCCCAATTCTCACCAAATTGGTATAACTCAGAGCATATCCCCTAGGAAGTTTAGAACTAGCATCCGTGAGCAGTCCTTCGCTATTAATAAACCGCCGTTGTTGAGAAGCACCTCCAGAACGGGGCCATCCAGCCACATAAACCCTTTGACCTGCACTGATTTGCTGGGAATTCCCTAACCTAGCCACTGGGTAGTTAGAGGTGCTAGTGAAAGGTAAGATCGCTAAATCTACCCCTGGCATCCGTCTGATGTAGCGGGAGTCTACAGGATAACGATTGCCATCAGGGGTTTGAATCCTGTAGATGCCAGCTTTTTGTAGCACATGAGCACTGGTCAGGATATAATATATATTTGCTTGGCGTTCAACAATTATCCCACTCCCTCCCTGTTTTGGGCCATCAATCCGGACAGTAATCTGTTGCGCAATATTTTTAGCAGCTGGTGTTGATATCACCACTGTGGGAATTGCGGCAATGATGGCGATGCTCCCAATTAAAAACCCTGGAACTAAAAACCCTGGAACTGTTTTAGATAAGATGTTCATCAAGCTTGACCGGAATCAATGGCTACGTCTCCTCTAGTTTTCCCTGTCTTGATATACCCTTTTATCTTTGAACAAGTTTCCAAAATGCTTTAGCAAATCGTTTTCCAACAATCAAATAACTTTCCGTTGTTAAGTGGACATAGTCTTGCAAAGCCAAGTCATCTGTAGTAATCATCCTCGTAGCTGGTAACTGGACTGTTTCCTGTTGCGCTTTCACGGTTTCCCAGTTCGGGAGCTTTTCTGGATCAGTAGTGGTGCCAATTTGAGCAAAAACTACTGGTAACTCAGGTTTCCCTAAGTCTTGACGGAAATCTTTTACCAAGGTAACAAATTTATCAGCCCACTGATTGGGGAAAAACGTTATCTCATCGTCTTGAGAAGGCTTTTGAGCATCTTTTTCCCCTTGAAAGAAAAGTATACCGGTGATTTCTCCCATCACAGAAGCAGCACCTACTCGCTTTAAGCAAGAGCCATAAAGGGTATCCTCACTCAGGCTTCTTTGCCACTGTTGAATGGCAGTGCCAGACTTGGCACAAGGAATCAAACCGATGATTAGCTCAGGATTGTATTTCAATAATTCAGTAGCAAACGCCATCCCCGGACCTACCCCAGCTGACTTATCTTCCGAGACTTTATCAACTTGTCCACTTGGTGAATCAATCGGTTCTTTGCCTAGATGCCAGCGGTAATCGTTTCCAAAGACAAAAACGTTGGGGTGAGTAACGGAACTAGCAGGTGTTAGCTTACCTGTTCCGGACATATTCGACTGTCCTGCCAAAATAAACAGGGACATCTTGCCTTGAAAATCTGGTGGAATCACATTGATTTCCCGAGACTCAGATTTCCGCTTAACTAAGAAGCGACTAATCATACCGTAGCGTCTGATCAACTTACCGACTGGATAATACTTCTGGAGAATAATACCAAGAAAAAGACCGATAGCTAGAACGAAAATAACTGTCCAGGTTTCCATTAATTAATTGATGCCATAATCCTCGAATAGTAAATTCAAAACATGATGTCACTGATCAGTAAGTTTCCAAAACGCTTTAGCAAATCTTTTTCCAAGAATCAAATAACTTTCCGTTGTCAAGTGGACATGGTCTTGCAAAGCCAAGTCATCTGTGGTAATCATCCCAGTAGCTGGTAACTGGACTGTTTCCTGTTGCGCTTTCACGGTTTCCCAGTTCGGGAGCTTTTCTGGATCAGTAGTGGTGCCAATTTGAGCAAAAACTACTGGTAACTCAGGTTTCCCTAGGTCTTGACGGAAATCTTTTACTAACCTAACAAATTTATCAGCCCACTGATTAGGGAAGAATCTTCGACTTGGGTAGGCTTGAGGATTAAGGGCATCACTTTCTCCCTGAAAGAATAGTAAACCTTGAATTTCTCCCATTGGTGAAGCAGCATAGGCTCGCTTTAAGCAAGAGCCATACAAAGTATCTTCACTTAGATTTTTTTGCCACTGTTGAATAGTAGTGTCCCATTTAGCACAGGGAATTAAACCAACAATCAGCTCAGGATCGTATTTGAGCAATTCAGTAGCAAATGCTATACCTGGACTGACTCCAGCTGACTTATCTTCCGAGACGTGATCAACTTGTCCACTTGGTGAATCAATCGGTTCTTTGCCTAGATGCCAGCGGTAATCGTTTCCAAAGACAAAAACTCTGGGGTGAGTAATGGAACTAGCAGGTGTCAGCTTACCACTTCCTGACATATTCGACTGTCCTGCCAAAATAAATAAGGAGATATTGCCTTGAAAATTGGCAGGAACTGGTTTGCTTTGATTATCCTTAATGGTAGAAGTGCTGAGGATACCGTAGCGTCTGAACAACTGGTCTACTTGAGCAGACTTTTGTAGTATAATACCTAAAAAAGCACCGATAAGTATACCGATAACTAGATAGGAAATTATTGACCAAGCTTTCATGATATAGCATTTTTATTTGAGATGTTAAACACTTAGGATTTTACAGTTCTCGTAGTAATGAGGTCTACAGGATTTTTTCCTTATTCCGAAGTTCCCTAGTCTGACTTTACTACTCCCTACTCCCTGCTCCCTACTCCCTACTCCCTACTCCCTAAGACTTTGGAGCTCACCAAACTAATAATTGCTATCATTATCAATGACTTGTGAACTTTGTGGAAGAGATGTAGAGCGATTGACAGTTCATCACTTGATTCCTAGACAAAACACTAAGCGAAAAAAGATGAAACCTGGTCCAACGATTACTATTTGCCCTGCTTGTCATCGACAAATACATGCTTTATTCCCAAATACTCGTTTAGCTCTGGAATTGAATACCTGTGAAGCTTTGAAAAATGACCCTCAGATGCAGAAGTTTTTAGCCTGGGTCAGAAAGCAAAAGCCTGATAAGCGGGTGAGGGTTCATCGTTCTTAAGCGTTCGCGTAGCGTGACCAAAGGTCAATCGCATAAGCGCGTTTGTATCTGGGTTGTAAACACACGTATTCCATAAAAAGGCAAAAGGCAAGAGGAATCCCCCCTAACCCCCCTTAGTAAGATACTGCTGGCGAATTTAACATTTAGAAATATCAGCCTGAAGACAGCAGTCTTTATAGCCCCCCAACCCCCAATTCTGGGGGAGCATGAACTTAAAGTTACCCATCTGCTACCCTTGTGTAAACAAATATTAATTTCGCCAACGGTATCTAGTAAGGGGGGCAGGCAAGAGGGGAAAGATATACGGAGTTTTATTGGATAAAAAAATACCTCTTAGGTTTACATCTCAAATAAAAATGCTATACCTGCCATTTTTATGAAAATGATCAAAAAAATCGCTTTTTACTCTTGGTCGATGTGATTCAAACCTCGCTGGTTCATGCTTTCAAGCTGCTTGTCACCCCGTGAAAGTCTTGGCTCAGATAACTTGAAAATCCGAGATAGTCTCAATCCACACCCTTGCGCCACAATGTAACGGATTATCAGGGCGATACATCACCCGACAAGGGCCATTGACTTCTACCGTATGACCGTAAATGTTTTTAGAGCCTCGTTTTACCGTAATCACTGGATTGCGTTCCCCGGTGTTGTGATTTTGGCGAATGACTTTCTGATTAACGTGGATCACAGCCTTCGTGTAATTTGTACGCTTTGACCAATTCCGCTTTGGTCCACGAGTGCCAGGGGTGACCACTGGCATGCCATCAAACAGAGGAATCACCCAAGTTCTACCCACCTTATACGCTCCTTTGACTCTGCCCTTGCCCAGAAGGAAACGAACCCGAGTGGCAGAAACACCCAGTAATTCAGCGGCTTGTGCGGTAGAAATCATCATGAGGCAATAACCATTGCTTTAACGATACTATTATTATAACCACATTTTGGAGAAGATTCAAGGGATTAGAAAAACTATTGCATTGTCGCAAGGAGCTGGAGTGGGTGGAGTAGGTTAAGTGAGCTAAATATGTGGTGTGGGCGCTTTGAAACTATTGCATTGTCGCCATCTTAAGGAGTATCGGGGGAAGGATGGGTGGAGTGCTAGCAATAGGAGTAGTAGACTAAATAGGAGTAATGGGTTTAGTGGGTGCTGTAAAACTATTGCATTGTGGTAACAAAAAGTAGCCGGAGTGGGTGTAGTGGGTTAAGCGAGTTTAATCGGTGGTGTAGGTGTTGTAAAACTATTGCATTGTCGCCATCTCAATCAGGATCGGGCGCGGGGAGATGGGGGAAATGGGGAGACGAAATTGATGTGTAGCTGTAATTTACAGAATTGGTATAACTACAAATCAGATTTGAAACTACCCCCTGCTTCAGTCATTAATCGTAGTGGGCAGGCAGTAGGGTGGGCAGTGCCTACCAAAGCGCTTTGCAAGCTTGATTATCTGTCTGGTGCACTGCCCACCCTACATGAACCAAGGGTGGGCAGTGCCTACCAAAGCGCTTTGCAAGCTTGATTATCTGTCTGGTGCACTGCCCACCCTACATGAACCAAGCTTATTGATAATGGTGCAAGATTTGAGTATAATTACAAATCAGATTTGAAACTACCCCGCAGGAGCAAGAAAAAAGTACCCTCAAGGGTACTGTCTCCTGAAAATAGTGAGCCTAGGATAGATTTATTGACCGTTGACCGTTGACCGTCAATCATTTAACTTGGCATAGATATCCTCAACAACCTTTACATCATTTGACTTAAAAAATAGAGACATGAGCGAAACCAATATTTATCAACAAATTTGGGAAAGTGACGAAAACCAATTCTCGGTTAGCACTCGCACTAGCTCCGGAGAATGGGAAGACGAAACTGCTGACATTCTATTAGATGAGCAGGTCAAAGCTAGCGGTCAACGTGAAATCGACTTAGCTACCCGACCCTTATTCTATAAAGTTAATGAAGACAAATTGTTCGATGAAACCCGCACCTATAGCAGTTTCATTAAACTCTTAGATAACTACGCCATCCGCTCTCTTGACCCAGAATTTACTCCTGAGGAAGAAGAACATGAGCAATTAGATTTTATTTCTCTGATTCTCTCTACCAAACCGATCCAAATTGCCCGAAACTATATTAACGAAGAGTTAGGTGAAAATCTTTCGGAGCAGCAATTTAGAATCAAGCTACAGCGAATCTGGTTTGAACACTACACCAATTACTACAAGGGCAAATCAACTCACTTCGCTTCTGGCTTTGAGCATGTATTTGTTGGGGAAGGAAAATACAATATCCGCTCTGGAGATAAACGAGAAACTCTTGGCACCATTTCTGGTTACCATTCATGGGTAAAATTCTACCTAGATGAAAAAAATCAGCGAGTAAATTTTCTCGGCTACAAGTATGACTTACGAGGGAATGAAGGACCGAATAATCCCAACGTTGTCACGTTACAAATGAACCAAAACGTGACTGATATGGGAGGCAATGTTATTGCTAAATTGTTCAAGAAGAAAGGGGGATTTTTTGTTGGACCAAGCCCTGAATGTGAAATCGCGATCGCAACCGTTGCCTATTATGAAAGTATCTATGGCAAAATTCGTGACAAGCGTCGAATTACTATCAATGATGCCACTTACGATTTAGTCCTCTACCGCAGTACCAATCCCAATGGTAGCCGTGGCGAGTTTATTCGTTCCTTCTTTCCCATCTTCCTGAGCAAGGATGGCACAAAAGAACCGGATATGGATCGTCCAGTAGTTGTGCCAGTAGATGATATCATCAAGAATGATGGTGCTGTGATAATCGTAGCCGCATTACCTAATCCAGAAGGCTCCGATGAAGGCGGAAGCGAATGGGTTGAGTTGAAGAATGTGACCAGTGAAGCCATTGACCTCACTGGCTGGGAGATGGCAGATAAACTAGGTCGTCCCCAACTCCTGAGTGGGATTCTTCAGCCCTTAGAAGTTAAGCGCTTCCCAATCACCCGTTTAACTCAATCCTCAATGCAGTTGAGCAATAAATCAGGATTGATCACAGTACGCGATCGCTCCTCCAACCAGATAGCAACAGTTAAATACTCTCGTGCTCGTTCTGGTCACATCTTTCAATTTAATTAGTCATCTCGAGTCAGGTTAATCACTTACTATTTAGGTTCATCGATAATTGTTAATTGTTAATTGTTAATTGTTAATTTTCAATTTCAATTTCAATTATCGATTTTCAATTGACGAAAAACCCAGAATGATAAGTATTCAACCAGACAGGATCGGACTACTTATGTACAGAGCCATCAGGCATAGTTGCGCCCTTGAGGTTAATGCCCTGGCGCTTAGCCCTCCTGATGTCAAAGTTAGCGTCCTTGAGGTTAGCCCCGCCCAGGTTAGCACCATGCAAGCGAGCACCGTTTAGGTTAGCCCCCTCTAGGTTAGCTCCCCACAGGTTAGCCCCCCTAAGGTTAGCTCTCCACAGGTTAGCCCCCTCTAGGTCGGCACCACTAAGATTCGCCCCCTCCAGCTTAGCTTGCTTGAGGTTCTTATCCTGTAGGTTGATATTTGGGAGATTGCAGCCTGGGCATTCTCCACTGGTTAGCAACTGTCTGGCTGGACTGGTGAGCCAGGCATAGGTTATAGCCGATGAAGAAGCAGCCACAAGGCTGAGGGTGGCAAGTTTTACTACTGCCTTTGTTGGTTGTATAGCCCGCAACAGTGTTTTTAGAGGAGTGACATCATTCACTACATCAATCGGCTTCAGGGCTTTTAGGGCAGTTGCTGCATCGGGATAGCGATGTTTGAGGTTAGGTGCCACCATTTTGTCGAGCCAATGAATAAACTGAGGATTTAACTTGGGCAACAGTGGTTTGAAATTAATCCGATAATTATCATCAACTAAGGTGTTGATTTCGCTAGATTTTGTCCCTGTCAGCAAGCAAATCAGGGTTGTCCCTAAGCTATACAGATCAGATGCTTTGGTCAATTGCCGATTAAACATCTGCTCTGGTGGCATAAACCCTACACTACCTTTAACAACGCTACTAAGCGTCACATCCCCACCTGCTATCCGGGCAAAACCGAAATCTACTAGATACACCTTCAAGTTGCCCTGTCTATCAACCAAAATATTTTCTGGTTTAATATCTCGATGAATCACAGGAGGTTGCCGCCGTTGCAAGTAAACCAAGACTTCCAAAACAGCGATCGCAATTTGCTTAACTTCTTCTGGTGTCCAGTGGTAATCTTCCGCGAGGGAAGGTGCTGGTTTATATTCTTGGACTAAGCAAAATCCAGTGGGAGTGTCAAAAGAATCGATATAGCGAGGAATGCTAGGATGATTGAGCTGCTGCAGGAGTTTAATTTCTCGTTCATAAGTGTCATATTCTGCCCAGCTAGTGCCTAATTGGGAAAACTGCAACTGCTTAATCACAACATTTTGCTGAGTCTCCAGTTGTGTCGCCAGGTAGGTGACTCTACCCCCAGCGTGATTTTGTCCTAACTCTTGTTTAATTTCATAGCCCTGGGGGCTAAAGTCTAGATCCTTGCTCATAGTGCTAATTTCAACTTTCCATGTTTGAGAAGCGGATATGATGACCACCGAAGAACACACATCTAATATCTATCCTGGCATATAGTTTTTATACCCAGTTGCTTTCTGTTGTAGCAAATGAGGACAAAATCGGGAGGGGGGAGAGGGGTGAAGAGTGGAAGCTTTGGGGTTGTCAACAATTGTCAGATCATCCCGCAACGGGAGTAAGGCCGATCATTACAATGGCTGATCACTGATAGCTGATTTAATATATATGATTTAATATAGCTGATTTAATATAGCTGATTGCTTACATCCGATTTCCTACCGGGTGACACTACAGCAAATCCAATTACTTCTGTAAACCACTAATTCCGGAAACACTGTTGGTTTCTTGAAAAAAACTAAATAGAAGTGATTCTGGTAGGAAAAAATTCTTTGAAAATTAATCCAAATCATTCCCTATGGGGAAAGCTCCTAAATGGGCGTTATAAAATCATTGAATCTCTAAGTGCTGGGGCATTTGGCAAAACCTATATCGCAGAGGATACCAGACAACAGGGCCATCCCCGCTATGTGATTAAGTATCTTCAGCCCAAAAGCGATGATCCTCAAAAATGGCAATTTCTTAAGCGTCTCTGGCTCAATGAAGCTCAAACCTTGATCAAACTGGGTAGCCATAACCAAATTCCTCGTCTAGTTGATTATTTTGAAGATCACCACGGATTTTACTTAGTTCAAAAGTTAATTATCGGAGAAACTCTTAGTACTGAACTGCCGATCAGCCAAAACAGTAATAAACGCTTTAGGGAAAACCAGTGCATTGAACTATTACAAGATGTTTTAGGCATCCTAGAATTTATTCACCGCCAAGGGATAATTCATAGGGACCTCAAACCCAATAACCTAATCAGACGAGGGTCAGACCGTAGGCTAGTTTTGATTGACTTTGGTGCTGCTGAGCTGATTAATTCAAAGTCAATCAAACTCCATCTGACCAAGATCCCATCGTCTGATCCATCCAGCACAATTCGTCCCTTCGCCTACATACCCCCAGAGCAACTTGCTGGTCAATCCTTTCCTAACAGTGACATTTATTCCCTAGGAATGATTGCGATTCACGCCCTCACAGGCATGACCCCAATGCAATTGGCTGACCCTGAGACTGGTGAGATTGATTGGCGAAAACATGTATCGGTTAGCGATAAAATGGCGTTTGTACTCAACCATATGGTGTCTTACAACAGCGAAGCACGCTATCAGTCAGCAACTGATGCCTTAATCGTACTTAAGACACTGATGTGTACTCAAAGTCCTGAGTTAAAAGTATCTATTGCTAAGTCTGACTCAGAACTGATAACGGAGCACTCACCACTCAGTATCAAGTTTAGTGACAATGACACTCTTGAATTAAACGTGCTAGATACTCAGTCTGACTCAATGGTTACCATTGAACACTCAGCACTGACTAGGGAGTCTAGCTCACAACAATTAAAACAGGCAACGCCATTGTCTGACTCAGGAGTCAAAAATGAGCAGAAAACACTCCTGGAAAAACACTCAAAAAGTAGTAATAACGAATCAAAATTTATTATTCAAGAATCAAAAAGTAGTAATAACGAATCAATAAATAACACTAAAGAATCAAAAAATATTAATAATAACTTAGCACTTAGCACTGATGAGCCGCCATTAGATTGGAAAGTGTATGTCCGTGAATTCGCCCTGTATAGCTGGCCAAAATTGCCACCTTTACTGAAAGGAATCGGAGTGGGAGCAGCAAGCTCCAATGCTATAGCCATTTTAATCGGACTTTATGCTTTACTGAATGCTTCTGCGTCTCGTTCTGAATTTGATATTCTACAAAAGGCAATCAAACACTATCAAGCCGGTGATTTGGAGGAAGCGATCGCACTAGCAGAATCGATTCCTAGCGATAGCCTGATCTATGAACAATCCCTAAATACGGTTCAACAGTGGCAGCAACAATGGCAAAGTGCTGAAGCTCTGTTTAAGGCTACAGAGCAAGCCTTTGATCAAGGAAGATGGTCAGATGTGCTTGAGGGATACCATAAAATGCCCTCAATTGGCTTTTGGCAAAAGAAGATGGAGCCCTTAGTCAAGAAGACAAAACCTCGCCTTGAGGCAGAAGCCCAAGGGTTATTAAAGGAAGCCTACAAACAAGCATTAGCCCAAGAGTTTACCAATGCGATCGCACTACTCGAACAAATCCATCCAGAAACCCGCACCGGTGCTAAAGTCCAACCAAAGCTGAAGGAATATCAGCAAAAGCAACAGATTCGAGCAGAGTACTTGTTACAAGAAGCCTATGAACAAGGAGGACAGGGTAACTTTATTAAAGCGCTAGTGTATTTGTCTCAAATCCCTAAAGAAACCCCCACCTACCAGAAAGCGAGAATCAAGATAGCTGAGTATTCCCGTAAGCAGCATTTAAAGGAAGAAGTGGAACGACAAGCTGCATTAGCTAGAGCAGTGTTAGAAAAACAAAGGCAATCAGGGGTTAACCAAAAACCGTTGCTCAACGTCAACGTTGAATCAAGCCGTTCCCCACTCAAGCATGGGTTACAGTGGCAAGAAGTCAACCATTAGGATATTATTGCTGACTACTGACTGTTGACTACCGACTGGCTTATATTTACTGGACTGATTATTGTTAACTATTTATTGTTGACTGTAACCTGTACTCAAAACTCCCGACACAACAGTGATTTCAAAAAAATTTGCGAAAGTACTTGCCAGACTTTGTACTTTATGATTATAATCAGTAGATGTGAAGAGCAATTGTTTGGCAATCCTCAGTAGCTCAGCGGTAGAGCGGTCGGCTGTTAACCGATTGGTCGCAAGTTCGAATCTTGCCTGGGGAGTTTAAATTTTCAATATAACACCTCCTGATAGCCTGGAAGTTATTCAAGGTCTAGAGAGTTAGCGTATCAGACTTCCCCTGAAATGCCTTGCCAGTGGATACAAGATTTTTCACTAAGGGGTGGTTCATTGTTGCTCAACCGGACGATAAGCGCGTTTGGGCATGGTAGATTATTGGGACAATCAAGTTTTATACAGGAAATAGCTTCGACCTGATCCCTGAAATTGACATAATCGTGATTTACTGGCCACTAGCCCAGAAATCACGATTAGTGATTGGTGATATCAGATGGTGATCCTTAAAGATTGAAAACTGCGCTCACCTATGCCAAGTAGGTCTGTGAACAAAAAATTCGACAAAACAAGCTAAGCAATGGGATTCCAAAGAAAATCATAAATGGAGGGCTATCTGTGCAGGGGCAGTTTCCTTTGACTACGGTAGGGGCACTTGCCTTAACTACAAGTGGACGAATTTTGATTGTGAAAACCACTAAATGGCGGGGTCAATGGGGTGTACCAGGAGGTAAAGTAGAATGGGGTGAAACCCTCGAAGAGGCACTGCTCAGAGAGTTTCGGGAAGAAGTTGGTCTAGATTTAACTCAGGTACGCTTTGGGTTGCTACAGGAAGCAGTGTTGGACTCACAGTTTGTGCGAGAAGCCCATTTCATCATGGTTAATTACTATGCCTTTTCTGCCAGGGAAACCATCACTCCCAACGAAGAAATTGAGCAATGGGTATGGGTGACTCCCCAAAAAGCTCTGGAGTATCCTCTCAATAGCTACACTCGCCTGTTAATTGAGGAGTATCTGGAAAATAAAATTTATAATCACTATGATATATAACTTTTCTCATAGCTATGAGGTACAGAGATTTTTTTTCTTATTACCTATTCCCTGCTCCGTTCGCGTTTGGCCTACGGCCAAACGCGAACGCGCAGCGTCGGCAAAGCCTAAAGCGTGGCTCACGGCCTTAGCTACCCGATCCGCTGTTCCGGTGATCCGCTGTTTCCTAAAACCCGGAAATTTGTAGCTCACTCGTGAAGAGAATTTCTATATATTATATATTATATAATATAGTAATATTTTAACAATTAAAAATCAAATAATTTAAAAAAAATGTTACATAAAAACAAATATTTAAAATAAACTAAGAGTATCTAAAACAGCTTTAATCTTAGGAACTTCATGAGTTCTAAACAAATCGGTTTTTCCTAATGCTGCTAGCACTGCAAAAAAAGGTTCAGCACTTCTGAATTCTTCTCCAAAACATTCAAAAGCATGGGGGAGGGCATGACACACGGGAAACCCTAATTTCCGAAGACGAAAAGTATTTAAAAAGGTTTTCATTTTAAAACGGATGCGTAGGGCGCTATCTTCGAGATTTTTGTAGTAAAAACCTAACCCGGCATCAACAAAAATTTTCCTAACACCAAGTTGAGTAGCTATTTCAATTTTCTTGGCAAAATAATCATACATTAAGTCGGTTGGGTCGTTGCCAAAATTAAAGTCATCAACTTCTCTGACGTTTTTTCCTTGAACGTAACAAATGATAACCCCAGCATCGAACTCGGATACCTGTTTATAAATTTCCTGATTGTCTTGGGAACCAGTTAAATTGATGATATTTGCTCCAACTTTTAAACATTCCCTAGCCACTTGAGGATAATAGGTTTCAATAGAAGTTAATACACCTTCTTGATGGAGGGCTTCCAGCACAGGCAAAATTTTACTTTGTTGCCTCACATCTTCTACTCTCTCAGAGGTTGTCTGAGAAGTCTCATTTGCTACATCAAAGCCCCCTAAATCCCCCAATTTTGGGGGACTTTTACCAGCAAATAAATTCTTTTTCCCCCCAGAATTGGGGGGATAGGGGGGCAAAATTCAGTATCAAACAACTTTTCAGATATCCTCTCAGCATGGGGCAAAGTAGATTCAGCACCAATATCTACAAAATCCGCTCCTTGGGCTGTTAACATTATGCCACGACGAATCGCTTGTTCTGAACTTAAACAGACACTTTCCCTGTACCAAGAATCACTAGAAAGATTAACTACTCCTAAGATAGCTTTTTGAGAATTAAAATTCAAATGTTTGTTGCCAATGGTAAATTCTTCAACTTTTACGTTTAAGGAATCCTTATACTGTTCATTAATTTCGTATAGATGTTCTATAGTAAGCATGTTTATCCTATTAAAAATGTTTTTATCTTCTCTTGATGCAGTCGCTCATGGGGGAAACCCCCAAGACCCCGCTGCATCGCTTGGTAATACTATAAACTCCAGCCGCCAGAAACTTCTACTACTTGTCCTGTGATGTAATCAGCCTCAGGACTGATAAAAAACCAAGCAGCATGGGCTATTTCTGACAATGTAGCAGGGCGTTTTGCTGGTAATTTAGGCATAGCATCCTGCCAATCATCATCGTATTCAAAGGAATTCTCTGCTATTCCTGGAGATACCACGTTGGCAGTAATCTTATCTGTAATTAGCTCTTTAGCAAGGGACTTAGTATAAATAATGATGCCAGTTTTAGCGATCATATAAGCTGTATTAGTACCACGGGCAGTGACATTATGGGCACTGGCAGCACCAATATTAACAATGCGACCCCAACCTGCGGACTTCAGGTAGGGAATTGCGGCTCCAGTGACATAAAAAGTAGTATTGAGGTTGGAATCAATTACAGAATGCCACTCTTCTACTGAGATTTGGCTAGTAGGTTTACTCAAATAGTTGCCCACATTATTAACAACTACCGATAAACCCCCTAGTTGTGCTGCTGCATTTTCTACCAACGACTTGGCTTGATCAGGTTTGGTGATATCTGCTTGTAGGGCGATCCCTTTTACTCCGTGAGTCGCTGCTTCCTGAGAAGCTTGCTTGGCTGCTTGTTCACTGCGGTTATAGTGAAATGCAACATCAAATCCCTTACTAGCTAAATCAATAGCGATCGCTTTTCCAATTCCCACTGCTGATCCGGTCACTAAAGCTTTTTTCAGCATTGTCTTTGTTCACCATTGTTTTTCAGTTTATACTGCTTGATTTACTCCATCAGCATTGTTTTTGTATTGGTTTTAAACCAAATCTATATACAAATCTATAGACTATCATTCATCGGCATTAGGTTAGGTTGCCTTGCCTTATTTTTTTCGGTTGTTATTATAGTCTATCAACCGGATTTGATATCCTAAAAATTAATACCGAGTAACTCCGTAAATATCTAACCTTTCGAGAAGTTGGGATACTTTCATTCCCCAGACTGGTTCTACCCAATCAGGAGCAATTTCGGCCAACGGCACTAACACAAAGGCTCTCTCTCTCATGCGTGGGTGAGGTATTGTTATATCAGGAGTATCTAGAATCAGGTTACCAAACAAGATTAAATCCAAATCTAAGGTTCTTGCTCCCCAATGTTCCACACGAACTCTACCAAACTTTTGCTCTGTTTCTAGCATAGTCTCTAGCAACTTTTGGGGACTTAGTTGTGTGTCCACTAGGGCGCAACCATTGATATAATCTGGTTGCACAGGTCCAATAGGTTTAGTTTTGTACCAACTGGAGCGGGTTTTGACAGTAATGCCTGGAGTTTGATCGAGTTCGATCAGAGCAGCTTCTAATGTGGCTTGAGAATCACCGAGGTTACTACCTAGTGCGATCGCGCTAAGGGTACTTTTCGTAGTTGATAATATTTCGGGATTAGATACCATACAGCTCCTCAAAGAAGAATTTGTGGCAAGCTAATCTTGTACAATATTTTATAATACCATAGAAACATTCAATAGCTCGACAAAAATTTGAAGATCCTATGACAGAGATTTTACCTGCTGATGATCAAGCGGCACGAAATAAAGCAGTTGATTTGCTCAAAAAGGGCGATGTAGTGGTTTTCTCAACCGATACTATTTATGGCATTGGAGCCAGCATTGCTAAGGAATCAGGTATTAAAAAGATCTTCGAGGTGAAATCGCGATCGCCAGATAAACCCCTGATCATTTATGTCGCCAGTTTTGAACAACTGCAACAAGTGACTCAAGAAATTCCTGAAAGTACCATCGAGTCACTCCGTAAAATTTGGCCGGGGGCAATGTCTGGCATCTTCCCCAAGACTGACATTGTGCCACCATTTGTGACATCAGGTAAAGACACAGTAGCAGTCCGAATCCCTAACCATCCCCTTTGTTTGGAATTGGTGCGTCAGGTTGGGGCTCCCCTAGCGGTAACCAGTGCTAACGTTTCAGGGATGGAGACTCAGAAAACAGCCCCTGAAGTAGCTGCACAATTGGGAGAGCGAGTTCCACTGGTTCTGGATGGAGGGCCAAACCCCGAACAACAACCTTCTACCCTGGTTGATTTTACAGGGTCACCGGCTCAGCTATTGCGCGAGGGTGCCTGGTCTTTCTCGAAACTCCGCCAAGCCATTCCTGATTTGCAACCTATCCCTGAAAGCTGAGATTTTTCTCAAGAAGCCGTCGCCAGCTTTGGAAATAATCCCGGTCTACTGAACAGTAGCGCAAATGGCGGCGCTGGTTTTGTATTCCGATTGCATTGCGTCCGTGTAGGATACGGTGGTTGTCAAACATCACCAGATCTCCTGGTTGTAGACCTTGTTTGAGGCAGTATTTCGGATGGGTATAGAGCTGCATTAGCTTTCTGTATGCGGCATAAAATGGCTCGATAATCTCCTCTGGTAAGTCCAAGGGAGCAGGAAATAAATTGCTAATCCGAACTTCCTTCAAATTACCACCACTATCGAGGCAAAAAACTGGACTGCTGAACCGCATATCAATGCGATTGCTATAATATTTTCGGAAGGGAACTTCGTAACGACAGAGTAGATCGAATGCCTCCCTATCTTCCTGACGCAGCACCTCTGCTATTTGGAAACCATCCACAAAGGTAGACTGACCGCTGCCATCGTTGTTTGCCATTAAACAGTGGAAGAAAATAATTCCAGGTGGTGCATATTGATAGGCATCATCTGTGTGGGGAATCAGGTTAATTTGGGAGTTAGCAACACTTTTCTGGCTTTCCTCCGGGTCTACAACAATCTCGAAAACACGCCCGTAATTGGTTTCCAATAAAGGACCAAAGGACTGAGCCAAAGATTCGAGTTCTCCCTTCTGAGTAGGCACGTTTCGCACAAAGCAAATCCCGTAATCTCTCAGGTGTTTTAGTAGTTGTAGCCGATGTTTATCCCCAGTTTGGACTTCTTCATAAGCAATCTGGGGCAGGTTAGTAACAATATTGCTATCCCAAAGAATAGGTCGATGCTGACGATGCTCTCTCTCGGTAGCAGAATAGCAGTGCTGTCGCAACCACTGAGCATCATAGATGCTTTTGTGACCGTCCGGTTTCCATACTATTTCCAGTGCGTTGCCACTATCCCAACGAACTGACAGGGGTTTTATATCTAAGGGAACATCAACGAGCCGAAAACGCTTTTCGCCATGTTTGGGATCCCCACAACCAGAGCAATAACAGTTATCCCGAAGCCAAATATAGTGAAAAGTACTTCGATGACCGTCGCCCCAATCAACGAACAGTTTTCTGTGGTCTTGTTGGACTTTGGAGATTTGATATTGTTGGGAAAGGTCAATCGCCAAGTTACTATAACTCATCGCTTTCTTCTTGCTACTACAAATCCATCATCCGAGTAAAACTTTTATCCCCACCATAGGTTGTACAAGCCTGTTGTAAGACCTCACATAGACGTTCTGAAAATTCTAGAGAGGTTTTAAAGGTTTGATTGAGTTCATTAACTAAACAGGCATCCTTGTGAGCTAAGTTCAAGGTAAATGCTGGACCTGGATTTCCTGCTAATATAGAGGGAAGCAATTTTTCCGCGACCCAGCTACTACCCGAACCTGCTTGAATCATGTTCGTGAGTTGTTTGGGATCAATTCCTGCTTCTTGTCCTAAAGACAGCACCTCCCCTAGGGCTTTAGTATTGATGAAGCAAAGATAATTAATCAGCAATTTGGAAAGGATGGCATGGGGAAGTGGCCCCACATAATAAATTTGGGAACCAATGGCTTCTAATATGCCTTTGATTTTGTCAAACGTTGCTTCATTTCCCCCCACATACATTGACATTGTTCCTTTCTGAGCTGCTGGTGCGCCTCCAGAAACAGGGGCTGCAATGGAGTCAATTGTTTGCTCGGATGCCAAGGTAGAAATCTTGTTCATAATTTCTATGGAATTGGTTCCAGTATCGAGCCAAATCGTTCCAGGACGGGCATGGGCAATAACTCCAGCATCCCCTAACATCACCGCTTCCAACTGTTTTGGACCCGGAAGACTTGTCATGACGACATCAGCATCACTTGCTACTTCTGGGATGGAATTGCGCCAAATTGCTCCCGCTGCGATTAAGGCTTCTGCTTTTGACCGTTGGATGTCGTACACCGAAACATCAAATCCTTTCTTGAGCAGATTGGCAACCATACCACCGCCCATATTACCCAGACCAATAAATCCAATTTGCATGGGGATTTTCTCCTATTTCAAATATCAATGGTACGATCAAACGCTAATTAACCTTCGTAGGCTTCATCAGCAATTTTCAAGGCATCATCAATGATGGCAAACCCTTCTTCAAGCTGCTCTTCATTAATACAAAGTGGGGGAGACATAAACACCCAATTCCAACGCATCAGACCGTGCAAACCAAGCTCTCGAAGACGGGCAGCCATTTTACCCATGACCACCATTTCGTGGGGTTTAGCATTCCAAGGAGCCAAAGGTTCCCTTGTTTCTCGGTTCTTGACGCACTCAATCAATCCATACAGTCCCAAACTACGGACATCCCCCACTGATGGATGTTTTGCCTTCATTTCCTGTAACTTTTCTGCCATGCGATCGCCCATAATCCGGCTGTTTTCCACCAGATTTTCTTCTTCATAAACCTTCATGGTCGCCAGGGCTGTAGCGCAACCAATGGGATTACCGCTGAATGTTAGCCCACAGACGAAGGGGTTGGTTTCAAAGTGGTCGGCGATATGCTGCCGTACTATCACTGCACCCATGGGAACATAGCCACAGGTGAGTCCCTTAGCCATTGCCATAATATCGGGAACCACTCCGTAATGCTCGATCGCAAACATTTTCCCAGTGCGACCAAAGCCTGCAATAACTTCGTCGCAAATCAGTAAGATGCCGTGCTGGTCAGCATATTCCCTTAGGGCTTGCCAATAGCCATCAGGGGGAATAATACAACCATTGAAACCAGTAATAGTTTCCATCAGGATTGCTGCCACGTTTTCTGGCCCCTCAAACTCAATGGTTTGAATCACGTGATCGATGTAAACTTGGGGATTTCCTTCTGGTGCGTAGCCAAAAGGGCAACGGTAGGCATAGGGGTCGTGAACCCGAACAATCCCGCTAATAGTTGGTTCGTGAGCCAAGCGTCTGGGGTCTCCTCCTGCGATCGCTGCACCGAGGGTAGCGCCATGATAACTGCGATATCGGGTGACAATTTTATGCCTACCCGTGTACAGTCGTGCTATTTTGATGGCATTTTCAATGGCTTCAGCCCCACTCAGGGTGAAGAAAGTCTTGGTGAGATCCCCTGGTGTAATTTCTGCTAACTTAGCTGCTGTTGCGGCACGAATTTCCGTAGCAGTACCGGGATGGGCAAACACAAGCTGATCGGCTTGGTCTTTTATGGCTGCGATCACCTTGGGGTGGCTGTGGCCAATATTCATATTGACGTACTGACTGGAAAAATCCAGGTAGCGTTTGCCATCTTTATCCCAGAAGTAAACGCCCTCAGCACGATCCATAACGATGGGATTTTGGATGTTTTTCTGAGGTACCCAGGAAAAAAAGACGTGGTCGCGATGGGTTTTAACAATTTCTTGAGGGTTCATTACTTGAATCTTTCTATTTTGCAACACTTATCATTACCTATTGAAAAACGCCTAATAATTTATTGGGCGTAACTCCAACAAGTGGGCTTTAGGTTTTGAGTGCAGGGGAAGGTACACAAGGAATAAGTAACAAGTAATAAGTAATTAAGTGTGGATAAAATCAACTATTACCCATTACCTATTACCCATTACCTATTACCTATTACCTATTATCTATTACCTATTACCTATTACCTATTACCTGCCAACAGTGCTATAACTAGGCATTTGGACGGCGATAATGAAATAAGCCCCAGGTAAACAGACCTTTCTCAGCAGATTCAACCCATTGACATAAGCCATTCTTAGAAGATTCTAAAAATTCTGGGGTACATTTTTGGCTGAGTTCGTCGTAATGGGCAATTACCGAATCCCTCAATTTAGTGTAGTGAACCAGCAACTGATAGGATTTGTCGATCACGTTGATAGTCTCAAAACCCAGGCTTTCGGCTTTACTAGTATAGGAATGGAAAGAACCCAAACGCCCGTGATGGATATTAACCCGTTGGAGTGAATCCTTTAACACTCCATCTGGACAATCATCTGCTTGCAGAATATCCATAAACATTAACTGTCCCCCTGGTTTAAGCACCCGATAGGCTTCTTCTAGGACGCGATCTTGCCCGTCAGAGTGGAACAAGGCATCTTGAGACCAAACTAGGTCAAAGCTGGCATCGTCAAATGGAATGTCTTTAAAATTGCCGTACACAATGTCAATCAGATTGTCAAGACCCTGTTCACGATTGCGCCGCTCATTTTCCTGATTTTGCTCCTCGCTAATGTTGAGACAGGTGACATGACAGCCATATTTGCCAGCTAAATGCCGTGCGGCTGGCCCATATCCAGAACCCAGGTCAAGCACACGGAAATCGGGATTGAGGTTCTGTACTTGTGCCCCCATCCACTCAGTGGTTTTCGCCATCCCTTCAGCGATGGGGCGGTCTGGATCGTCCTCGTACATCCCTAAATTTAAGGTGTCGCTGCCAATGGCAATTTCATACAAATTACGAGCATTTTCACTGTTGTAATGTACTCTGGCGCGTTCTGTGGCTTGTTCAGAGTTTGCTGTTGTTGTGGTCATGATATGGATCTATAGCTGATGTTTTCAGAGTTTGATGTGCAGGAAATTCAGAGAAACTTTGGGTAAAGCCCCCGTTGGTCCCCCAATGCTGGGGGACTTTGAAAGATGGGGGGACTTGGGGGAGTTGAACTGTATTTCTGTGTATTTCTCCCCCAGAATTGGGGGTCGGGGGGCGAAATCACAGAAGTTGGTATTGGGATTCGAGGGCAAACTTGTCCCGATCTTGCTCGTAAATCGAATCGATGTGGGGATGAAGGCGACTTGACACTCCCCGCCCTGGAAGAGCGGGGATTCCCAGATCAACGAGCTGCCTTAAACCATCATGTCCTAATCTTTGACGCCGCCAAAAAGTAGGCAATACCTAAACCGGAAACCCGTCAAGACAAAGATTCTAGTTCAGTTCATGATAGACCCAGCGGGCAATTCTCGCGATCGCGTTTGGCTACTTACTAGGAGTGCCTTAAAAAGTCTGTTCCCTCCTTTTCACCTGGTTCCGGCGTGCCCCGCCGTACCGTTTGCATTCTCTAATTTCGCAAAGCTCAGGTTCACACACCAACGGTTAATTGATGGTTGGGTTTTTAAGGAGGACTTTCCCTTCCCTCCGGGCATTACTTCTTTTAGGTCTAGCAGTGGCGGGTCTCTCTCCCGGTTGCGCCAAGGCCAAAGGCCACGCTACGCGAACGGTTTTTCAGCCTGTACCCTATGTTCAAATCATACTCTAGCGCTATTAAAATGTCAACTTAAAAGCCGTCCTAGAAGGACGGGGTTTTAGACCCAAATTCTTTGATAACCGACTGACTTCATCTTGAACCTTTGCAATGGTATTAACTGTCGGTTCGCTGCTCAGCATTTTATCTATTAGTTCGGCAATGCAATGGATTTCCTCAAAACCAAATCCCCGGCTTGTGATTGCGGATGTTCCTACCCGGATACCGCTACAGACGGTAGGCTTCTGGGAATCGTAGGGAAGCAGGTTTTTGTTGACAGTAATCCTGACGCTAGCTAAGCGATCTTCGGCTTCTTTACCTGTGATACCTTTCTCAGTGAGATCGAGAAGCATCAGATGGTTATCAGTGCCGCCAGAAACCAGGCGAAATCCCCTTGACTTCAAATCTTCTGCTAATATCCTGGAATTTTCGAGGTTTTGACGTTGATAGGCAGCAAAGCTGTCAGACATGGCTTCTTTGAGCATCACAGCTTTTGCAGCGATCGCATGGACGTGAACAGCGCCTTGTACCCCAGGAAAGACTGCACTATCAATCTTGCGAGCAAATTCTGGTGCGGAATGTTCTCCCAGCAAGATCATGCCACTACGGGGTCCACGCATGGTTTTCTGAGTGCTGGTGGTGACGAAATGAGCATGGGGAACGGGAGAAGGATGTAATCCGGCTGCAACTAATCCTGAGATGTGGGCGATATCAGCCAATAAATAGGGATACTCTTAAACCGTAATAAATCGTGATAATCCGGTACAAAACGGTCAAGGTTCAATCTATTGTGGTCCGAGTGAGAAGTGGTCATTCAGCAATTGGAGTCAAGCCTGCCACTTATCTTTCTGG
>NZ_JAAHHE010000599.1:0-2887 GCF_010692525.1 Moorena sp. SIO3B2 | reverse complement strand
ATCCGTCTTTCTCCCCAGAAAATTGGCGCGATAGTAATAATGACGGTATTTTTGACCAGTCCTACGATCCGTCTTTCTCCCCAGAAAATTGGCGCGATAGTAATAATGACGGTATTTTTGACCAGTCCTACGATCCGTCTTTCTCCCCAGAAAATTGGCGCGATAGTAATAATGACGGTATTTTTGACCAGTCTTACGATCCGTCTTTGTTTTAAGACACTCCTAATCAAAACTCTAACCGAGAGGGTGCATCTCATTTTTACTGTTTGACCCGGTGAGTGTAACAGGCATCTTGCCTGTTACAGTTTTCGGACGGGCTGTCCCAACACTGGGAAAGAGGTGGAAAATCAGAGCCAGCCTTTTGGTGGTGCGTTACGGGGCGGACTATCCCAACCCTGGCTACGAGGCTAAAAATAAGGGCAAGTCCGCCCCTAACACACCCTACGCACTAATTGAAAACCACTATATCTTCATCAGCAACAGACTGATTATTTCAACTTAAGGAGAAACAAATGCGGTTTGGATTATTTTCTTCTCTGATCACAGCCACCATTATCATTACTTCTGTTATACCTGCCTATGCTGAACCCTACAGGTCTTGGATTAACCATGATGCTTTAGCTGATAATCCACGCACCTATTGCAACGATATTGTAGCTGCTAATCGGCAAAATAATATTGTTTCTACTGAGAGTACTAGCAGTCTATCCCATCAGTTTAATCGGGAATACTCTCAAGAATCTAACAGCTTCTATAACCGCGCTGCTGGAGGTGGAGGTGGTGTCAGTATTTTTGGAATTCGAGGTAATGCTAATGGTAAAAAAGAAACAAATCGTCGCAATAGTCAAGCTACAAATCAAGTCCAAAGTGGTCGGAATCATCAGCAATATGGACAGCGTTATCATCACGATCTCTCAAGTGTTACCAACGTAGTAGCTGGATTAAACTGTGAAGCATTCGTTAAAGGTGCTGCGTATATAGAAGCAACACAACTCAATGCTGATGTTCAACATCATGCGATTGATGCTAAAGAGAGTATGAATCGTCTAGAACTAGAACGTCAACTACAGAATAATTTTTTCTACATGTTGATGAATCCGTAGTCTCGAAACACCCCTAGGGTAAACGCAAGCCTCTACCTTAGGGGCAAGATATTTGTCTGAGACCGTTATTGAACAGATTCCCAAGTATTTTCGTTTTTTTGGAAAGTGTCATGAAGCGCAAAATAATCTTAGGTACAGCTCTAGTTATTTCGATTTTAGGTAATTCTACAAATGCCTTAGCTGAGGAAGATCATAAAATCGAGGGTAGTTATCAGAATCAATCAACTCCCGATAAAATCGAGAGTAGTGATCAGAATCAATCAACTCCGGAGCCTGCTGTTGTTATTCCCAAAAACTCCGCTGTTGTGGTTGCTTTTCCTAATCATGTTGATTTTCTAATTAAGGAAAACCAAAGTTTATTACTGAATCTAGTTTTAGCCCAGCCAATCAAAGATAATTCTGGCAAAATCGCTATTCCAGCTAATTCGATAGTGCCCGCTAAGTTAGTTCCCTCAGCTAGCGGAGCTAAGATATTAGTTGAATCAATTGTTGTAGAAGGTAAATTGTTACCATTGCGAGCGGAGAGTCCAGTAATTCCCGCTAGTGAAATCACAGTCAATAATAGTGATCAGCAAGCCAAGAAACGTACTCGTACTTCTGGAATACAAGGGATGGCAATCGGTTGTTTAGTAGACAGCGTATTTGATATCTTTGGTCAAGATTGCAGTAGTGATTCTCAACGTATTGGTGGTACAGCTGGTATTTTAATATCAACATTCGTTCCTCAAGACAACTCCGAAGTTGTGAGAGTTGTCCAAATTACTCAGGGAAGTGTTTTTGTTTTATCTATGGAACAAGAGTAGCTTGACAGCAGTTTTCATTTGAGTAGACCACAAAATCGGGAGTCGGGAGCGGTGCGACCCGTGGCGAATTTAATTACGGGTCAAGCGCACTCCCTGGGAGTTGGGAATATGGGGGATTACCAACTAGTACTTTGGTTTATCGATATGCGATCGCTTTTTCTGTGGCGTTGCATAAATGCGGGATGATTTTAATAGTTTTGTGGCATGGGCATCTGGCTGTGGCATGAGCCTCTTAGTAGAACAGGCATCTTGCCTGTTTCATTTCCGACCAGGCAGGCATCTTGCCTATTTCATTCCCGAGCAGGCATCTTGCCTGTTTCATTTCCGAGCAGGCATCTTGCCTGTTTCATTCCCGAGCAAGCAGCATGCCCACCCCACTCCTATTCATCCGAAGATTCAGCAATTCTAACAAAGCTGAAACTATGTATCATACACTGAAATCGATTGTTGTAATTTCAGGCTCTAGCATTATTCCCATCGTGAGCCTAACTATGGGAGCAGTGGCTCAGTCTACTCCACCCCCAGGAGTGAACCTTCCCACCGAAACCCCTGAAAGAATTCAGGAAACTATTCCCACCCCATCCGATTTACCGCCTCCTGTTCGTGAAGAATCTCCAGCATCACAACCTCAGCCAAACCTAGAAATTCCTTCCTCTCCCCAACTCCCTGAAGTTACAATTCCACCCAGTGTGCCATTCTTCGTCACAGAAGTGGAGGTCTTGGGCAATACCGTTTTGCAAAAAGAAATTGCAGATAAAAAAAACCAATATGAGAACCGTGAAGTAAGGTTTGAGGAGTTGCTTCAACTGCGTTCTGCCATTACTGAGCTCTACATTGAAAATGGTTACATCACTTCTGGCGCATTTTTGCCCGTCCAAGACTTTAGCAAAGGTGTTGTGAAAATCCAGGTGGTTGAGGGTGACTTAGAACGGATTGAACTGGAGGGATTAAACCGTCTGCGGGAAGGATATGTGCGCAGTC
>NZ_JAAHHE010000598.1:0-2897 GCF_010692525.1 Moorena sp. SIO3B2 | reverse complement strand
AATGGCAGTAATTCTAATTGACACTGATATTTTGATTGATCTTGCCAATAACGACTCACTTGCTAAAGAACGCCTGGTAAGAGAATCTAAAACATCTCTATTTCAAATCAGTATTATTACTAAACTAGAATTAATTGTTGGTTGCCGAAATAAACAAGAATTAGACTCTTTGGATAAATTCCTCAGACAGTTTTCTATCATTCAACTCAATGCTCAGATATCCCTCAAAGCAGAACAGTTGATGGGTAGCTACTATCTCAGTCATGGACTCCTAATCCCAGACGCTCTAATTGCTGCTACCGCTATTGAAAATCAAATTCCTCTACTCAGTAAAAATCAACGAGATTATCGCTTTATATCAGAACTCAATCTATTGAAATATCCATAACGTTGATGGAAAACTATTGCCTCTTGCCTCTTGCCTCTTGCCTCTTATCTGCTCCCTGCTCCCTGCTCCCTGCTCCCTCTTATTTACTTCCACCATCGGCTAACATCATCAACCGCTGCCACCGTTTCTCTTAGGGCTTCAATACCCCCAAGCTCGATGATTAAAGGAGCTAATTCAGGAAGAGCTTCAAGAAAATTGGGACGGGTTAGACTAGCTAAACTATCAAGAATTTGTTGCCAAAGATCAAAATCAACTGATGAAGGAGTTAAGCTCTTAATCAATTCCTGTAATACTTCGGCTCGCTTGGATTCATCCCCAATGGCTCTGGGGCAATCTAAGGCTTGGGGTAACAACACATTGGGTAAGTGGGGGGCTAAGGCTTTTAAGGCTCTGGCTCGAGACCATTGATCGGAAATCCCTCTGGCGCAATCTAAAGCTTCTGGTAACACATCGGGTAAGTGGGGGGCTAAGGCCACTAAGGCATTAGCTCGGTAGTATTCATGGGAAATCCCTCTGGCGCAATCTAAAGCTTCTGGTAACACATCGGGTAAGTGGGGGACTAAGGTGACTAAGGCATCGGCTCGGTAGTATTCATGGGAAATCCCTTTGGCGCAATCTAAGGCTTGGGGTAACAACCTTTCGGGTAAGTGAGGGGCTAAGGCAACTAAGGCATTAGCTCGAGACCATTGATCGGAAAGCCCTCTGGCGCAATCTAAGGCTTCTGGTAACACATCGGGTAAGTGGGGGACTAAGGCGACTAAGGCTAATGCTCGGGAGTATTCATGGGAAAGCCCTCTGGCGCAATCTAAGGCTTCCGGTAACAGATCGCTTAAGTGGGGGGCTAAGGCTCTTAAGGCTAATGCTCGTTTGTATTCATGGGAAAGCCCTCTGGCGCAATCTAAGGCTTCCGGTAACACATCGGGTAAGTGGGGGACTAAGGCAACTAAGGCATTAGCTCGAGACCATTGATCGGAAAGCCCTCTGGCGCAATCTAAAGCTTCCGGTAACACATCGCTTAAGTGGGGTGCTAAGGCCACTAAGGCTCTGGCTCGGTGTTCTTCATCGGAAAGCCCTCTGGCGCAATCTAAGGCTTTGGGTAACACATCGGGTAAGTGAGGAGCTAAGGCCACTAAGACTCTGGCTCGGTGTTCTTCATCGGAAAGCCCTCTGGCGCAATCTAAGGCTTGGGGTAACAACCTTTCGGGTAAGTGGGGGGCTAAGGCGACTAAGGCATTGACTCGGTGTTCTTCATCGGAAAGCCCTCTGGCGCAATCTAAGGCTTCCGGTAACACATCGGGTAAGTGGGGGGCTAAGTCTACTAAGGCATCGGCTCGGTCGTATTCATCCCAAATCCCTCTGGCGCAATCTAAGGCTTCCGGTAACACATCGGGTAAGTGGGGGGCTAAGGCGACTAAGGCATTGACTCGGTGTTCTTCATCGGAAATCCCTCTGGCGCAATCTAAGGCTTGGGGTAACAACCTTTCGGGTAAGTGGGGAGCTAAGGCGACTAAGGCATCGGCTCGGTCGTATTCATCCCAAATCCCTCTGGCGCAATCTAAGGCTTCCGGTAACACATCGGGTAAGTGGGGGGCTAAAGCCACTAAGGCTAATGCTCGGTATTCTTCATCGGAAATCCCTCTGGCGCAATCTAAGGCTTCCGCTAACAGATCGCTTAAGTGGGGGGCTAAGGCCACTAAGGCATCGGCTCGGTATTTTTCATGGTCAATCCCTCTGGCGCAATCTAAGGCTTCTGGTAACAGATCGCTTAAGTGGGGGGCTAAGGCCACTAAGGCTAATGCTCGGTATCTTTCATCGGAAATCCCTCTGGCGCAATCTAAGGCTTCCGGTAACAGATCGCTTAAGTGGGGGGCTAAGCCGACTAAGGCATCGGCTCGGTCGTATTCATCCCAAATCCCTCTGGCGCAATCTAAGGCTTCCGGTAACAGATCGCTTAAGTGGGGGGCTAAGCCGACTAAGGCTCTGGCTCGGTAGTATTCATCCCAAATCCCTCTGGCGCAATCTAAGGCTTGGGGTAACAACCTTTCGGGTAAGTGGGGGGCTAAGCCGACTAAGGCTCTGGCTCGGTAGTATTCATCCCAAATCCCTCTGGCGCAATCTAAGGCTTTGGGTAACAACTCTTCCGGTAAATGGGGTGCTAAGCCGATTAAGGCTCTGGCTCGGTCTGATTCATCCCAAATCCCTCTGGCGCAATCTAAGGCTTTGGGTAACAACCTTTCGGGTAAGTGGGGGGCTAAGGCCACTAAGGCATTGACTCGGTCTGATTCATCCCAAATCCCTCTGGCGCAATCTAAGGCTTCCGGTAACAGATCGCTTAAGTGGGGGGCTAAGTCTACTAAGGCTTTTGCTTGGTAGTATTCATCGGAAATCCCTCTGGCGCAATCTAAGGCTTCCGGTAATAAAGAAGTGGGAAGATACTCAATGATTGCCTTCAAACCCTTTACTTGATTTTCAGAATCTTTGCTCTGTCGCACATAAGCTAGTGCTTGAG
>NZ_JAAHHE010000597.1:0-2898 GCF_010692525.1 Moorena sp. SIO3B2 | reverse complement strand
TCACTGACAACTTAGAACCTTTTGAATTTGAAGCGGAAGTTCCCATCATTGTTTTTGAAGAGGAGCCAGAGGAGGATGAAGAGAAATTACAACAGTGGACATTTGAAACCCCTACTGTTAACCATCACGGGGAAATCATTAAAACCACAACCTACACTGCCTCTTACTTCACTGAAACCCTAACCGATAATGTCGAACTGGAAATGGTGGCTATCCCTGGAGGAACGTTTACCATGGGTTCCCCTGAAAGCGAAAAAGATAGCCGTAGTCGTGAACGTCCCCAACATAATGTCACACTCCAACCCTTCTTTATGGGGAAATACCCTGTCACCCAAGCCCAATGGAAAGCGATCGCATCAATTACAGACCTTAAGGTCAATCAAGATTTAGATCCAGACCCCTCTTATTTTAAAGAACCATATCAAGGGATAGATAGATGGCAAAGACCCGTTGAAAAAGTCAATTGGTATCAAGCAGTAGAGTTCTGTCAACGGCTTTCTAAGCTAACAGGAAGGGAGTATAGACTGCCTTCCGAAGCGCAATGGGAATATGCCTGTCGAGGGGTTACAGAACCTCTCAAGCTTGACAGTGGAGAATCCTATCCCCCATTCTACTTTGGAGAGACGATTACCGGACAGTTAGCCAATTACGACGCCTCATCCACTTATGCCGATGAAGAACCAGGAGAAAGAAGCGAGGGAACCACCCCTGTGGGTGAATTTCCTCCGAATCCCTTTGGGTTATATGATATGCACGGGAATGTTTGGGAATGGTGCGCTGATGATTGGCATGATAACTACGAAGATCCGCCCACAGATGGCAGTGCTTGGATTGATAATAATGAACCGGAAAATGTCAATGCTAAAAATAATCCAAATTCAGCCACAAATGACGAAAATAATCCAAATTCACCTCTTCGGGGCGGCTACTGGGCTATATATCCTACTTTCTGCCGTTCTGCGTTTCGCAACTCCGTCATTAGGCGCGTCGACCGCATCAACTATTTTGGTTTTCGTTTAGTGTGCGTATCCGGGAGAACTGGATGAAGTCAGAAGTCAGAAGTTTGAAGAATTATGCCAAAATTGGCAATAAAACGCCCAAAACAAACCTTTCGAGGCTACAGAGAATACATAGACGGTATCCCTCTCGAAATGGTCTTAATCCCTGATGGAACCTTCACCATGGGCGCACCGGAGAGTGAAGAAGGGAGTCGTGATAATGAAAGACCCCAACATGATGTAACTATTTCCTCGTTTTTAATGGGACGTTACCCGATTACTCAAGATCAATGGAAAGCGATCGCATCTCGATCTGACCTTAAGGTCAATCAAGATTTAGATCCAGACCCCTCTTATTTTAAACAGCCCTATCAAGGGATAGATAGATGGCGAAGACCTGTTGAACGAGTCAATTGGTATGAAGCAGTAGAGTTCTGTAACCGGCTTTCTAAGCTAACAGGAAGGAATTATAGACTACCTTCTGAAGCCCAATGGGAATATGCCTGTAGAGGGGTAAAAGAACCCCTTAACCTGGAAGCTGGAGCATCCTATCCCCCATTCCACTTCGGAGAAACCATCACAACAGATTTGGCTAATTATCGCGGGACCGATGATAAAGACTCTGAATGGTCAGGATCTTATGGTAGAGAGCCAAAAGGAGAATACCGTCAGGAAACAACACTAGTAGGATATTTTGAAGTCGTCAACTTTTTTGGACTCAGTGATATGCACGGGAACGTTTGGGAATGGTGCGCTGATGATTGGCATTCTAACTATGAAGGTGCGCCCAATGACGGCAGTGCTTGGATTGATGGTAATGAAGCGGAAAATGTCAATTCTGAAAATCAGTCATATTTAGCCAATAATCAGGATAAAAGCTCATATTCAGTGCTGCGGGGCGGCTCCTGGTACGACCATCCTTATAACTGCCGTTCTGCGATTCGCCACAGCATCAATAGGCGCGACTACCGCTACGTCAATTATGGTGTGCGTGTAGTGTGCGCTGGATGAAGTCAGAAGTTTGTTCGCGTAGCGTGGCCAAAGGCCAAGTCAGAAGTCAGAAGTTTTCATCAAGTCAGAAGTTTGAAGTCAGAAGTCAGAAGTTTGAAGTTTGTTCGCGTAGCGTGGCCAAAGGCCAAGTTTGAACAAATAATTTGAGTTATCAACAAGTTTCAATTCAGGACAGAACAAAAAAGTTTGCGGTTAGAATAGTCAAAGCTTGCATTTGGTTAGAAGAAGAATCTAAGGTTCTAGGAACCTTAGCGAATCAGTTATTAAGGTCAGGAACTTCTATCGGAGCTAATTGTAGTGAAGCTCAGTCAGCCCAATCCCGAAGAGATTTTATCAGTAAATATCAAATTGCTCTCAAAGAAGCAAGAGAAACAAAATACTGGCGCTTAGGTTCTGATAGAAGCTGAACTGGTATCATTAGAAAAGTTCAAAGCACTAATCCAAGAAACCGAAGAAATTATTAAAATCCTAGTCACCACGGTCAAAAAACTCAAAGAATAGACGTAAGCTATCAGCTTATGTGCTACGCGCACGCTACGCAAACAGCTATTGGCCAAGCTACGGAAACAGCTTTTTAATAAAAGAAGCTGACCGCTGAATGCTTACGAATAGACTTCAAACTTTCTAAAAACTTCAAACTTCTGACTTCTGACTTCTGACTTCATAAAAACTTCTGACTTCTGACTTCTGACTTCTAACTTCCAAACAAAAAAGCGCTCCCCAAACGGAGAGCGCTTCTTTCAAACTCAGCCAATTAAGCCAAGTTTAGATTAGCCGTTGATAACTGGAGCAGTTAAAGCAACAGGAGTAGCTTCACCAGCAGCTAGGTCTAGAGGGAAGTTGTGAGCGTTACGCTCGTGCATTACCTCGAAACCTAGGTTAGCCCGGT
>NZ_JAAHHE010000596.1:0-2900 GCF_010692525.1 Moorena sp. SIO3B2 | reverse complement strand
ATTTCTCCACAAGTAAAGGGGTTAAGGGTATTTTGTTATCCTCTTGGAGGGGTTTGTGTAATTCCTCCTGTACTTCCCTGTCTTGGAAAAAGTCTTCCAAAAAAAGCGCGATCGCATCAGGAGCAGAATAATAAAAAAGGCGCTGCTCTGGTGCCAAGGGTTCTTCTCGCATTAGGGCAGCTTTGAGTCCTTGCTCTACTGCTTTGTGGATGTCGGCAGGAGTTAGCCTAGTTTGAATTTTTCTCCCTAAAATAGGGGCAACAGATTCAGCAACAACAGAAGCAATTTCCCAAGTCATAGGGCAAACTCAATTTTCCCTCAACAATTATTATCGTAGTCTTTAGTCATAAGCTTGCTGCTTCTTACTTCTGTTACCCCTATTGCCCCTCTTGAAACACCCAATTTGTTAATTCACCCAACGTCAGCATTCAGCCGTCAGCATTCAGCCGTCAGCCTTTGGCACATCAAGTACCGTGCGCGTAGCCCATTAGCTGTTCGCGTAGCGTGCGCGTAGCGCATTAGCTGAATGCTGATAGCTTACCACCCAACAACCTGATCAACTTACGGCCATCCCTTACCCTTGCTCAGCTGTTGGAATCTTCAGTTCCCTGTAATCGCCAACCGGGTTTAACGACCTGATTTCTACTACGAGCAATCACCAAGCTATCGTTTGGCACATCCTTGGTAACCACAGAACCAGCTGCCACAGTGACATCCTCTCCTAAGGTCAGTGGTGCCACCAAAACACTATTCGAGCCAGTCTTAGTGCGATCGCCTATCTCGGTTTTATGCTTTTTAACACCATCGTAATTGGCAGTAATGGTACCTGCGCCAATATTCACTCGGGACCCTAGGGTAGCATCTCCCAAATAAGATAGATGAGAGGCATTAGTGCGATCGCCTATCTGAGTATTTTTCAGTTCCACAAAATTTCCAATACGGCAGGATTCTCCTACTTGGGCATGACCCCGAAGATGAGAATACGGACCAATACGGGTGCCATCTTGAACCACAGAATCACTTACCACTGAATATAGCACCGTCACCTTATCACCCAACTGGCTATTTTCAATCAGACTCCCTGGGCCAATCCTGCTACCAGCACCAATGACAGTCTTACCCCGCAAATGAGTTTGGGGCTCGATGGTGACATCAGGTTGCAATTGGACAGTCTCATCAATGGTGATACTGTTTGGGTTAATTAATGTCACCCCTGCCTTCATCCAGCCATCCTTAATCCGCTCTTGCAAAATCTGCTCAGCCATGGCCAGCTGTTTACGGTCATTAATCCCGAGAATTTCGTGGGTTACTTCCACATCCACTGCCATTACTGGCTCAACCATGGTAACCGCATCCGTTAGGTAATACTCATTTTGGTCATTATCCGCAGACAGTTTTGGTAGGACCAAAGCCAATTGAGACCAGTTGAAGCAATAGACACCAGCATTGATGCGGTTATTTTGCTTTTGAGCATCAGTGCAATCCCGGTGTTCCACAATCTGTTGCAGCTGATTGTTACTATCACAGAAAACCCGTCCATAGCCCGTGGGATTCGGCAAATGGGCAGTTAGGATCGTAGCGCCATTGTTATGGGCTTGATGGCTTTCTAATAGTTGTTTAATGGTGTCGGGACGCAACAAGGGAACATCACCATTTAAGACCAGTAAGTCTCCCGTATCGTCTGCCAAGTGGGGCAACAGTTGCTGGACGGCATGACCAGTACCCAATTGCTCTTTCTGTTCAACGAATTCTACATCCGTGTAGGCGCTCAGACTTTCTTTTACCCGTTCACTCTGATAGCCACAAATGACGATCACTCTGGAGGGGTTAATAGAAACACAACTGTTGAGCACTCGCTCCACCAGAGTTTGTGAACCCAAACGGTGACAGACTTTGGGCAGGTCAGATTTCATGCGAGTTCCGCGTCCTGCCGCTAGAATTGCTACTGCAACCATAGATTAGCTTTTTGCTTCCATCTTTGCATCCCTATCATACTCACACTTGACCTCAGTTTGATGTCATAAATGGGCAGTTTTTTTTAAGATGCAGGAGAGAGAATTAATAATTCAGGAGAAGAATGATGAATCTATTGGGAGAATAAATATAATTATTACCGATAAAACTCTGATTAATTGCTAATTAGCTTAAAATTAACTTATTATAAGGTCAGCAGTCAGCAGTCAGCGGTCAGCGGTCAGCGGTCAGTGGTCAGTGGTCAGCAGACGTAACTCAGATTAAACAAATGGTTACCTGTTTTATTCAAAAGCACCTTAAGTAGCGTGCGGGTAGCGCTATAGCTGATAGCTGATAGCTAAAAGCTGATAACTGAAAGCTATTAGCTTTCAGCTAATAGCTGAAAGCTGAAAGCTGAAAGCTGATAGCTGATAGCTGATCTTAACTATCAACTCTCAACCAACGCTTTTTCCAATGAGAGGTTGGTTCAAGTAAAGAGTTTTGCTGCTCTAGGCGGCGTCGGTGTAAAATGCCTGAGGCTGAGTCTGATAAATTCGGGTCTCGGTAAGGCACAGCAGCACGAGTTTGCAAATGTTCTTGCTCTCGGATTGATAAGCTAGGTAAATTAGCTTCAGTAAAGCTAGCTATAGTACCGGGTTGTCGATTTCCTACTTCAATGGTAGATCCAATCGTAAACCCAGCTGTGATCAGGGCAATTCTAACTGCTGCGGCACAAGAGTAGGTGGCTAGTCTACCGGTGTCTGAGCAACATTGGGCTAAGTGTTGAATAAATTCTAGGGTCCATAATTGAGGACAGTTAGGTGGGGAAAAGGGGTCAAGAAAGATAGCATCGGCTTGGAAGTTACCTTGTTGCACCTGTTGGATAGTCTCTCTGGCATCACCGAGATATAGTTGAGCTTGGAATTGCTCGGTTTCAACCAGTCCAG
>NZ_JAAHHE010000595.1:0-2909 GCF_010692525.1 Moorena sp. SIO3B2 | reverse complement strand
ATTTCTCCACAAGTAAAGGGGTTAAGGGTATTTTGTTATCCTCTTGGAGGGGTTTGTGTAATTCCTCCTGTACTTCCCTGTCTTGGAAAAAGTCTTCCAAAAAAAGCGCGATCGCATCAGGAGCAGAGTAATAGAAAAGGCGCTGCTCTGGTGCCAAGGGTTCTTCTCGCATTAGCGCAGCTTTGAGTGCTTGCTCTAGTGCTTTGTGGATGTCGGCAGGAGTTAGCCTAGTTTGAATTTTTCTCCCTAAAATGGGGGCAACAGATTTAGCAACAACAGAAGCAATTTCCCAGGTCATAGGGCAAGCTCCATTTTCCCTCAACAAACAATTATTATCCTAGTTTTTAGTCATAAGCTTGCTGCTTCTTACTTCTGTTACCCCTATTGCCCCTCTTGAAAGATCCAATTTAGGTCATTTGCCAACAACCTGATCAAATCACGGCTATCCCTTATCCTTGCTCAGCTGTTTGAGTCTTCAGAGGTCTTTAATCGCCAACCGGGTTTAACGATCTGATTTCTACTACGAGCAATCACCAAGCTATCGTTTGGCACATCCTTGGTAACCACAGAACCAGCAGCCACAGTGACATCCTCTCCTAAGGTCAGTGGTGCCACCAGAACACTATTCGAGCCAGTCTTAGTGCGATCGCCTATCTCGGTTTTATGCTTTTTAACACCATCGTAATTGGCAGTAATCGTACCTGCGCCAATATTCACTCGTGACCCTAGGGTAGCATCTCCCAAATAAGATAGATGAGAGGCATTAGTGCGATCGCCTATCTGAGTATTTTTCAGTTCCACAAAATTTCCGATACGGCAGGATTCTCCTACTTGGGCATTACCCCGAAGATGAGAATACGGACCAATACGGGTGCCATCTTGAACCACAGAATCACTCACCACTGAATATAGCACGGTCACCTTGTCACCCAACTGGCTATTTTCAATCAGACTCCCTGGGCCAATCCTGCTACCAGCACCAATCACCGTCTTACCCCGCAAATGAGTTTGGGGCTCGATGGTGACATCAGGTTGCAATTGGACAGTGTCATCAATCGTGATACTGTTTGGGTTAATTAATGTCACCCCGGCCTTCATCCAGCTATCCTTAATCCGCTCTTGCAAAATCTGCTCAGCCATGGCCAGCTGTTTACGGTCATTAATCCCTAGAATTTCGTGGGTTACTTCCACATCCACTGCCATTACTGGATTAACCATGGTAACCGCATCCGTTAGGTAATACTCATTTTGGTCATTATCCGCAGACAGTTTTGGTAGAACCAAAGCTAATTCAGACCAGTTGAAGCAATAGACACCAGCATTGATGCGGTTATTTTGCTTTTGAGCATCAGTGCAATCCCGGTGTTCCACAATCTGTTGCAGGTGATTGTTACTATCACAGAAAACCCGTCCATAGCCCGTGGGATTGGGCAAATGGGCAGTTAGGATCGTAGCGCCATTGTTATGGGCTTGATGGCTTTCTAATAGTCGTTTAATGGTATCGGGACGCAACAAGGGAACATCACCATTTAAGACCAGTAAGTCTCCAGTATCGTCTGCCAAGTGGGGCAACAGTTGCTGGACGGCATGACCAGTACCCAATTGCTCTTTCTGTTCAACGAATTCTACATCCGTGTAGGCGCTCAGACTTTCTTTTACCCGTTCACTCTGATAGCCACAAATGACGATCACTCTGGAGGGGTTAATAGAAACACAACTGTTGAGCACTCGCTCCACCAGAGTTTGTGAACCCAAACGGTGACAGACTTTGGGCAGGTCAGATTTCATGCGAGTTCCGCGTCCTGCCGCTAGAATTGCTACTGCAACCATAGATTAGCTTTTTGCTTCCATCTTTGCATCCCTATCATACTAAGACTTGACTTCAGTTCAATGTCATAAATTGGCAGTTTTGTTAAAGATGCACGAGAGAGAATTAATAATTCAGGAGAAGAATGATGAATTTATTGGGAGAATAAATAAGATTATTACCGATAAAACTCTGATTAATTGCTAATTAAGTCAATAATTACCGTATTATGACTATAAAATGGGAGTAGGGAATCGGGAATCGGGAATCGGGAATCGGGAATCGGGAATCGGGACTGCATCGCTTAAACCTGTCTTGACTATTGCATGCCTTTTGCCTTTTGCCTGGCGTTGCGTCAGTCTTTGAATGAATAGGAGTAGAGTGGGCATCCTGCCCGCGCGAAAAGATCTCGAACGGGCAAGATGCCCATTCCACGGCAAGATGCCCATTCCACCTCACTCTTAAAATCATTCAATTATTAAGCAACACCTTTTGCCTTTTGCTACTCCCGACTCCCGACTCCCGACTCCCGACTCCCGACTCCCGACTCCCGACTCCCGACTCCCGACTCCCTGTTCCCTATTCCCTATTCCCTATTCCCTTTGCTCTCTCAACCAACGCTTTTTCCAATGAGAGGTTGCTTCAAGTAAAGAGTTTTGCTGCTCTAGGCGGCGTCGGTGTAAAATGTCCGAGGCTGAGTCAGATAAATTAGGGTCTCGGTAAGGCACAGCAGCACGAGTTTGCAAATGTTCTTGCTCTCGGATTGATAAGCTAGGTAAATCAGCTTCACTAAAGCTAGCGACAGTACCGGGTTGTCGATTTCCTACTTCAATGGTAGATCCAATCGTAAACCCAGCTGTGATCAGGGCAATTCTCACTGCTGCAGCACAAGAGTAGGTGGCTAGTCTACCGGTGTATGAGCAACATTGGGCTAAGTGTTGAATAAATTCTAGAGTCCATAATTGAGGACAGTTGGGTGGGGAAAAGGGGTCAAGAAAGATAGCATCGGCTTGGAAGTTACCTTGTTGCACCTGTTGGATAGTCTCTCTGGCATCACCGAGATATAGTTGAGCTTGGAATTGCTCGGTTTCAACCAGTCCAG
>NZ_JAAHHE010000594.1:0-2918 GCF_010692525.1 Moorena sp. SIO3B2 | reverse complement strand
TCAGAGCCACTAGCAAATGGGATCCTCGTTCAAAGTCTTACCAAATTACTATACCGAATGCCAAACTAGCTGAGAAGTTCAGTGGCCCTCAACTTAATACCACTAGTCCCGTATCAGAGGTGATGGTTCGGCAGGAGGACAAAAACACGGTGCTGATTCTGGTACAACCATCAAACGGTACCCGAATTGGTAGCCTCAATCAGCTCAATGATCAGCTGTTGGCTCTGCAACTGAGACCATTTCTATCAAGGAGGCCAACCAGGATACCCCCGCGCTCGATTCCTGTGCCACCGCCTAACTCGATTCCTGTGCCACCGCCTAACCGGACTCGCCCACCAATTCCCAGACGTCGGGTTCCCAAAGAGCGCCTGGTAGTGGTCATTGATGCCGGACACGGTGGCAAAGACCCTGGTGCTATTGGGATTGGGGGTATACAAGAGAAGGATGTTAATTTGTCGATTTCCCGACAGGTGGAAGCGCTGTTGGAAAAACAGGGGATCCAGGTTGTCATGACTCGCTCAGATGACCGATTCATCAGTCTGAATGGACGAGTTCAAGTGGCAGAACGGACTGATGCTGATTTATTTGTCAGCATCCACGCTAATGCTATCGGGCGTAACCGACCGGATGTGAATGGATTAGAAACTTACTACTACTCTACTGGTCAGAGTCTTGCCCAAACCATCCACTACACTATCTTGCGGAGCGTGGATATTAGTGACCGACGTACCCGACGGGCGAGGTTTTATGTGCTCAGGAAAACCTCCATGCCAGCAGTTCTGGTAGAAGTTGGTTTTCTAACCGGCTATGAAGACTCCGCTAAACTGAAAACTTCCGCCTATCGCAGCCAGATGGCTAGAGCGATCGCTCGTGGCATCCTCCTATATATTCGGCAAAATCGGTTATATTCGGCAGAATCGGTTGACCTAAGTTAAGTTCTGATATTTTGTCAATTCTTAATTGATAATTGCTAACCTATAATCTAACAATTTTCTTGTTTTGAGCGAACCTAAGTAATTTGTTTATTGCCCCTGGGTGGGTAGGTGCCAATTCTTAGCCAATGATCAATAACCAAATTTTGATCTCTCGAACTCAACCCCAGAGTAGTCCTATCGGGATTTTCGACAGTGGTGTGGGGGGTCTGACTGTTCTGAGGGAACTATACAAACAACTACCATCCGAATCAATTATTTACTTTGCTGACACAGCACGGCTACCCTACGGTACCAGATCTACCGATGAAATCGTGCAGTTCGGCTTCGAGATTCTCAGCTGGATGGTGCAACAGGATGTCAAAATGGTGGTGATGGCCTGCAACACCAGTTCGGCTCTGGCATTGGAAACTCTGCGTAGTGAGTTTGACATCCCAATGCTGGGGCTGATTCTACCGGGTGCCCGTGCGGCGCTCCACCAAGGTCGTCGGATTGGGGTGATTGCTACACCAGCTACGGCTGCCAGCAATGCTTATCGAAATGCTATTTTAGAGGTTGAACCAACGGCTCAGGTCTGGCAAGTGGGTTGTCCGGAGTTTGTGCCATTAGTGGAGCAAAATCGCTTGTGCGAACCCTACACTACAGCGGTAGCACGGCAGTACCTAGAACCTTTGCTAGCAGCCCAAATTGATACCCTAGTTTATGGCTGTACTCATTATCCCCATCTCGAACCGATCCTACGGGAAATATTACCCCCAGACGTTAAATTGGTAGACCCAGCGAAATACGTTGTTGCTGCTGCTGCTCAAGAACTGGATTTAATTGGAGGGAAGAATACTGGGGAGGCAAGACCAACTCGCTTTGGGGTCAGCGGTTGTCCTCAACAGTTTGCCCAACAGTCCCTACAATGGCTGGGTTACACTCCAACAGTTGAAAAAATACATCTACCACAGGTGTCAATCCCTAGGATACCTTTAGGTGCGACCCGTGATGGCGAGCAATCCCTTGACCGTAGGTCACGCTAAGCGAACGCCATCACGGAAAGCGCACCTTTAGAATCGGTAGACTGACCAATAATAGACCGATTTTTTTTACCATAAAATTGCTTGTGGAGGCAATAGTTAACGCATCCCACTTTCCTTAGGTGAAGTCGTTGCTCAGAGGCGATTTCACCTAAGTTAGTTATTATCATGATTAATTTTTCGCAATTTTTTCGGTCACTTTAACCCCTTTAACTCACCCTAGATCTAAATCAAGCTAAATCAAGGTTTGGCTCGGCTTGTCATATCATCTCCGGATAATTACCCTTAATAATCTGTCGCCCACGGGAACGCGCACCAAGAGACGGGAAAGGGGAATTCCTAGTTTTGTAAATTTTTGTTTCAAACTTATCACAATTAACGTAAAAGCGAAAACTCACGCTGAAGACTACTTTAGTAACTCAAAACCCTAGTTGTTGAGTAAGCAGTCAGCTATCAGCTTAGTCAAGAAACAGAGTCAAGTCATGGAATTTTTTTCCTGGGCGACTCTTGTCTATTAAAATCTGGTTTATCGCTTTTTTATAACCATTAAAAATTGCGAATTAATAATTTACCCTTAACCTTTAGCAATAAAAAATCAGGGATATAATAATTAGTAAAGCAGATTTAATCGCCAATAACGTTACGTTAATTTTATAAGTAATCCAACTATGTCAGCTCTAACTATTAAAGACATCAACATCGATAGCCTTTCTGTGGAAGAACGCTATGCACTTGACATTCTAGTCAACCTGCCAGTGCCTCAGGTTAGTCAACTCCAAGAATTAATGGAATTGGAGGTAGAAGACGTTATTAACCCTATAATTTTAGAAAATTTTCTTGAACTGTGTCAAGAATGCGGCTTGGACTTGTCTGAGGCAGGAGTCAATAAGTTTAAAGATGCTAACAAACTCGGTAATACTGGAGCTGTCAGAGGAATTATTGGTCCTCAAACGGCTCAGTTTTA
>NZ_JAAHHE010000593.1:0-2929 GCF_010692525.1 Moorena sp. SIO3B2 | reverse complement strand
AATCCTGCTGCTATCAGGGGTGATTTACCAGCTCCGTAGGGTATAGCTTCCGCTTCTCCCCAATCAATTAACCCCCCATCACTAGCTCCATAAGCATTGATGATTAAACTACCATTGCGATCGCTCAGAATTACTTTCTTGATATAGTTAGTATCCCGTTTGGTATTAAACCATTCTCCCAGCAAAGATGAAAGATCTATAGAGTCATCCACAGATGGCCGTTCATCGGCTTTCATATATTTGGCAAATTGCTTGGTACTTTCCATAGTATTAATTGTGATTTGTGTTTAACAGGGAGCAGGGAGCAGGGAGCAGGGAGCAGGGAACATAGAAGAGGCAAGAGGCAAGAGGCAAGAGGCAAGAGGAACCCACCCCTAACCCCTCCCAGGAGGGGAAGGCAAGAGGCAAGCTAGCAAGAGGAACCCACCCCTAACCCCTCCCAGGAGGGGAAGGCAAGAGGCAAGAGGCAAGAGGCAAGAGGAACCCACCCCTAACCCCTCCCAGGAGGGGAAGGCAAGAGGCAAGAGGCAATAAATCCTAAGTTTTATTGGACAATAAAACCAGACCTCCTTTGTTTAATCTGAGTTACATCACAGCGTTGAAGCCTCTGCCACGGCTGAATGCTGACCGCTGACCGCTGACCGCTGACCGCTGACCGCTGACTGCTGACCGCTGACCGCTGAATGCTTACCCTTATCTAAAACAAACTTTTCACAAATCCCCCATCAACTTGAATACAGGTTCCTGTGATATAACTCGCTTTTTCCGAAGCCAGAAATACTGCTAAATTAGCGACTTCTTCTGCGGAAGCTGGGCGACGGAGGGGAACACTTTTCATCCATTGCTGGATCACTTGTTCCCGAGAACTACCCTGTCTTTTCGCTACTTCATCAGCCACTTCATAGAACTTATCCGTGACAGCAAAGGAAGGGCAGATACTATTAACCAGAATGTTATGCTGCCCCAATTCATTAGCAAGGGTTTTAGCATAAGCCACAACACTTGCTCGTTGGGAATGGGCAATCAGCATCCCTGGCTGTTTGGCTGCTACTGAAGTCACAAAAATTATCCTACCCCAAGACTGTTTTTTCATCAAAGGCAGCAACGCTTCAGCTATAGTCACCTGACTCATAAAGGTCAGATCGAATGATTGCTGCCAATCCTCCTGGTTTAGTTCATAGTGGCGCTTGTAGGGCATCCCACCCACGTTATTGACGACAATATCAATGGTGGAAAATTGATTGGTAATGCCCGTTAGCAATTGGGAGATACTCTCTTTTTGCTCAAGATCCACTGGGATAGGTGTAATGACTTGTCCCGTCTTGGCTTCTATGTCCTGGGCAGCCTTGAGTAAATTATCCTTATCTCTACTGCAAATTATCACTTGACACCCTTCAGCGGCCAAGCCCTCTGCGATCGCTCTACCCATGCCTCGACTCGATGCCGTTACTAAAGCGATTTTGCCTTTTAGTCCTAAATCCATAACTGAACTAATCCAGCATAATTACACCACTACGCAGCCCCCGTGGGTCCCCCGAGCGAGCAATCCCTCGCTTGGGGGGCTAGGGCGTGTTTTCTTGCCTCGGAGATCCCCCATTATCCCCCTTAAAAAAGGGGGACTTTGAGTATGGCTCCCCCCTTCCGCGCGGGGGGCTGGGGGGGATCATAATCTTGCGGAAAACTTTGAAAACACGCCCTAGGGGGGCAAAATTCAGTATCAAAAAACTTGGGAGATATCCTCTTAGTCATAGCTTACTTTTGACTTCTGACTTCTAACTTCTGACTTGGGCTTCTAAAATCAACCGTTCTTTTTCTCCTGTCAGGGGACGGTGATAGATGAAATTTTCGTTCTCAACGGCTTCAAAACCAGCGCTAAGTAACTCCGAACGCAAATAATCTGCCGAAAACCAATAAAAGTCTTTCACCCTTGGGTGAGGATGTACAGGAGCATTAATCACTGCTGAATCATTAGAAATCAGCAGAATACCCTGGTTAGACACTAACCAATCTCGTAAACGACTGAAGAGCTTGGTTAAACCCACTCCTGGTTTGTATAAGTGTCCAACTACCCCATCACAGTAAATTAAATCAAAATTTTTGTGTTCCGGTTCCCACTGATTTATATCAGCAAAAACCACGGGCAATCCTTTGTTTCGCGCAATTTCAATGGCATCTTCATTGACATCATTGGCTATGACATGATACCCTTTTTTATGTAAATCACTTTCCACAAAAGCGTTACCCGTGCCAATACTTAAGATATTGCTTGTGAGTTCGTAGTTAACCAAAGATTCAATTTTTTTGGTAATGAATTCTCGGTAGTTTTGGTCGTAAATTGTCGGTGTGATCGAGTCTTTATAGGCGTTTCCTTCTTCCCAGATAGTGTAAATACTTTTACCTTGCTCCCGGGGCTGGGAATAGTAGTTGTCTGTGGATAGCTGTAAATTTTGGTTCATCTTCCTTTGGGATTCTTAGTATGTGCTAGGCTTCCCGTAAGCATTCAGCGGTCAGCGGTCAGCGGTCAGCGGTCAGCGGTCAGCGGTCAGCGGTCAGCGGTCAGCGGTCAGCGGTCAGCGGTCAGCGGTCAGCCGTCAGCTTAAAATAAACCTATGCAGGCCTATGGCCACGCTAAGGGAACGGGAGAATTTAATATTGATAGAGAAGCATGAGAATTGAAAGTCTGGGTAAAAGCCCATTGCCCATAAGCTGAGAGCTGAGAGCTGAGAGCTGATAGCTGAGAGCTGATTGCTGATTGCTGATTGCTGATTGCTGATAGCTGATTGCTGTGAGCTGAATACTTACGGATTCCCTTATCCACGCTGACCATTGATGTATTCTGCTGTAATGGGATGTTGGGGATTCTGGAAGATTTGCTGAGCTGGGCCAAATTCAATTAAGCGTCCACAGCCAGACTGAACCCAAAATAACC